>JAKFYM010000253.1 GCA_021730855.1 Bdellovibrionales bacterium | reverse complement strand
GGATCCCTCAGCACAATGGGATCGCCCTCGTCGCAAGCTCGCACCAGGGCGGCGTCGACGGGGATTTGTCCCAGCAAGGGAACATTGTCTTCCTGCGCCAGGCGCTCCGCGCCCCCGGAGCCGAAAATCGAAGTCACTGAGCCGCAGTCGCCACAAGCGAACCCGCTCATGGTCTCGATGATGCCGAGTACGGGCACGCCCACATGACGGAACATCAAGAGACCCTTGCGGGCGATGTCGATCGCCACCTGCTGGGGCGTGGTCACCACGATCGCGCCGCTCAGGTTGGATTGCTGCGAGAGCGTGAGCTGGATATCGCCGGTTCCTGGCGGCAGGTCGATGATCAGGAAATCGAGCTCGCCCCATTTCACGCCGAGAAGAAACTGGTTGATCATCTTGGTGGCCATCGGCGCGCGCCAAACGGTGGGTTGGTCGCGGCCAATCAATAAGCCCAGAGAAATCACCTTCAGGCCCTGCAGGTCAAAGGGCAGGATTTGGTTGTCTTCCATCTTGGGCTCGAGGGCGTCTTTTGTCTGCGCCAGCTGCCTGCCGAGCATGGTGGGCACTGAGGGGCCGTAGATGTCCGCGTCCATGAGGCCCACGGCATACCCAAGCTTTTTGAGGCCCATCGCCAAGTTCACCGACGAAGTGCTTTTCCCCACGCCCCCCTTGCCCGAGCCCACCACGATCACGTGGTTCACGCCGGGAATCGCCTGCTGACCATGCACCACGCGGGGTTTGGGTTTCTTAAACAAATTAGGTAGAACGGCAGTTACGCCGGACAGCGCCTTCACCGCCGCCACGCAGCTGGCGCGGATCGCGTCCATATGACCTTCCGCATGAGAAGGCACGTAGACATCAAAGCTCACCTTGCTGCCTTGCACCCGCACATTGGCCACCAGGCCAAGCGAGACAAGGTCCTTGCCGCTGCCCGGATCCGTGACTTTGCGAAGGGCGTCGAGAACCATAGCATTCGTGACTGCGTGCGCGCTGGCCATAAAATCTCCTTAGATGAAGCTTTCATACCAGAAAATCGCGATCCGATCGAGACTTAGCTATACTCCCCCCATGCCCCAACACGTGGCCATCCTCGCCGATGGCGCGCCCTGCAGCCGCGCTCTGGAAAACCACCTCCGCAAAGGGCGCTTCCTCCTCGCTCTGGATGGAGCCGCCAATCGCCTGCGCGGCCGCCCGTGGCTGCCGCAAATGATCAGCGGAGACTTCGACAGCCTGAGCAAAAACGCGCGCAAGCATTTTGAGCAGCGAGGGGTGACTTTTCTCGCCACTCCCGACCAGGACTTCACCGACTTGGAAAAGGCCCTCCTCTGGTGCAATGCCCAAGGCTTTCGCTCGATCTGGATCGCGCAGGGACTCGGCAAGCGGCTCGACCACAGCCTGGCCAATCTCGGCTTCCTAAAACAGTTTTTTTCCCCCCAGCGCGAGATCCTGCTTTTTACTGATGAGGAGCGCATCCGCTTCAGCCAAGACCAAACCCTCGAGCTCAGCGGGAAAAAAGGCCGAGGGTTTGCCGTACTCCCCTTTCCCTCCTGCCGTGTGAGCTCGCGGGGTTTAGCCTACGAAATGCAGGAGCTCAAGCTCGAGCTCGGGGCACGGGCAAGCGTGGCCAACAAAACCACCCGCGCCAAAGTGCGCCTAAAAATCCATGGCCAGGCTCTCGTGATCGAGGAATTTCAGGTAAGATAAAAAAGTGAAAGACAAAATCGCTTTGGGACTCATGAGCGGCACGAGCGTGGATTCGATCGATGCGGCACTCGTAAAGATCGGCGCCAAAAAGGACGAGCTCCTGCTGCACCGACAGTTCCCCTACCCAGCTAAGCTGCGAACAGAAATCCTCGGCATGATCCGCGATCCGCAGCTAGCGCTGGCCCAGTTCACACGCGTGCACTATGAGATCGGCGCCGCCTTCGCCACGGCCGCCGAACAGACTTTGCGCGAAGGAAAGAAGTTCCTGAAAACGACGGCCCTGCATGCGATCGGCTCGCATGGGCAAACCGTTTTCCACGATCCCGAAGGCAAGCGCACCTTGCAGATCGGCGAGTCTGCCCTGATCTGCGCCCGCACCGGCGTGACCACCGTGAGCGATTTTCGCGTGGCCGACACCGCCGTGGGCGGAGATGGCGCTCCCCTGCTTCCCTTCTACCACCGCCGCCTCCTGCACAAAGAAGCGAGCGGCGGAGTGGCGGTGCACAACCTGGGCGGCATCTCAAACTACACTTATTTAGGACCCAAAGGCCGCATCTTCGCCCTCGACACAGGCCCGGCGAACTGCCTACTCGACGGAGCCATCCAAGCCATGAGCAAAGGCAAGGTGGCTTTCGACCAGAACGGCCAGCAAGCCCGAGGAGGCCGCTGCGATCCTGGCCTCTTGAAATTCCTGAAAGAGAAACCAGAAATCCAGGCCTTCCGCGCCAAAAAACCGCCCAAGAGCACGGGGCGTGAGCTCTTTAGTCCCCGCTTGCTGGAAGAAGCCATGGGAAAGTTCCCCCGCCTTTCTCCTGCCGATCTTCTGCGCACCCTCACCCAATATACGGTGGACTTGATCTTGGAGTCCTACGAGCGTGATGTGCTGCGCGCGCGCCTGCCCCTAGGCACGATTGTGTTCGCTGGAGGCGGAGCGCAAAACTCCTTCCTGCTCTCACTTTTGCAGGAGCGCTTGGGCGAAACAAAGTTTGCCATCATGGAGACCTTCGGCTGGAATTCCCAAGCCCTCGAAGCCCAGGCCTTTGCCTACTTTGCTTGCGCCGCACTAAAGGGTGAAGCCATCACCGCAGCCACCACCACGGGCGCGCGGGAAGAGATCGTTTGCGGCAAAATCCTGCCTGGCCGCAACTGGCGAGCCCGCTAAAACTGGCCCCTTTGCCTGTGGATGGACAGTAAGTTTTTCCATTCATTTCAGGGGCTTGGTGGGCATTGCCCTGAGCTCCCCCAGGGGGGAAAATACCTTCCCTAAGAAATCCTCTGCCTTCACCGTTTTTATCAACAGGCAAAGGGGCCGGTTTCTAGGCGACTGTATCCAAAACAACACAGTCAAAGGCCGAGACTATCTCTTTGTGAGCACTTTCTCTTTGCCGTGTGATGCTCACGGTCATGAGCTCCTTCAAGACAAACCTCTGATTTTATGGAGAATTTTAACAGCACAACTATAGGTTTGAAGTCAGGTATTCTGGCACGTAGCTTGCGCTACCTTGGAATAGCATGAGAAACCAGAAGACCATTCGCCAGGCCGTATCGATCAGTGGAATTGGCCTGCATTCGGGAAAAAGAGTTACCCTGACATTGCATCCCGCCCGCGCCAATACCGGCATCCGTTTCCTACGCACCGACCTCCCTGAGTCTCGAGAAATCCAAGCCAATGTGCGCAATGTGCACTCCACCACCCTGGCCACCACCCTCTCCTCAGGCGACGTAAAAATTTCTACCGTAGAGCACCTCATGAGCGCCCTCTGGGTGATGGGCATCGACAACGTGCTCTGCTCCCTAGATGGCGGAGAAATTCCCATCCTCGATGGCAGCGCCGCTCCCTTTGCGCAATTGATCCGCAAGGCAGGCCTGAAGCCTCAGCGCTCGGCCCGTCGTTTCCTCGTGGCCCTCAAGACGATTGAAATTCGCGTGGGCGATAAGTGGGCGATCCTCAGGCCCTCGCGCGAATTCCGCATTCGCTACACCATTGATTTCCCCCATCCCGTGATTGGGAAACAGAGTTTTGAATTCAATTCCAACACAAATTTTCTGGAAGAGATCGCTCCCTGCCGCACCTTTGGTTTCCTCAAAGACGTGGAGCGCATGCAGGCTATGGGTCTTGCCCTCGGTGGTTCTTTGCAAAATGCCGTGGTGCTTGACGACGTGAAAGCCCTCAACCCCGAAGGCCTGCGCTTCCAAGATGAGTTCGTGCGCCACAAGGTGCTGGACGCGATCGGCGATCTTTCGCTCGTGGGCTACCCTATTTTGGCAGACATCGAGCTTCACCGTGCGGGCCATGAGCTGCAGACCCGCCTCGTGCAAGAGCTGCTCGAGCAGCCTGGCGCTTATTCCATCTATGTGCCCGGCAAGCAGGAAGACTTAGAAAAGCCTCTCTGCCTCGCGCAAGCGGCCTACGCTTTTTAAAGCTTTCGCGCTCTGATGCGCAGCAAGGGCGAGAATCCTGGGCATCATCGGTCGTTGGGGGCATGGGGCTCGCTTTTCCCTCTTAGCTTGGCCTCTAGGCGAACTAAATCAATCACTTTGGCGGTGGAATTTCCGAAAACAATCGTCTCCGGATGCTGCTTCCAACCTTGGTCGAGCAGCTCCACCACCGACCGGCTGAATAGCACATCCCAATCCACCCGGGAGAAAAATAAATATTCCACTCCCTGGCGGCGTAGAGCCGCCACCACTCCCGGCAGGTCCTGGGCGGCAAATAGCTCGCGGTCCAGCGGCGGGCTATCCCAGATGCGGGCATACTTACGGTCCGAGAGATAAAAAATGCGCGAGTCGTTCACCGCACCCACCACTTTTTCGGGAACAAGATTGGCGCGAATCCAAACAAGCGCCTGGCCACCGAAGTGCCGCTGCACCTCCTGCTGCGGGCTCTGCGCCTCAAAAAGAAGTTTCGGACCCACCCAGGGAAAACCTGCCCAGAGCGAAGCCAGGAGAAAAAGACCGGCCAAGATCGCGGGCTTAATCGCCACCCGTTCTAGGAGAAACCCAAGGCCAAGGCCGCCAAGCAGCAAGCAGCCCAGCCCATACAAACGAAATTCCGCGCGCAGCCCCACTTTGCAAAAAAAGAAAACTGCGCCGAGAGTCACGGCCACCGCCAACGCGGCCGCGAGGGCATTTCGTTTTCTGGCCCACCAGGCCACCAAAGCCAGCGCCACTGTCAAAACCCAGAAGAGAGAATCATTGGCAATCTGCTGCCAGAGAAAAGATTTTCCCGAAAAAGAAAACCCCTCTCCCGAATAGTAGCGCACTTGGTAAAAGGAGGGATATTCCGGCCCCACGAGCAACGGGAAGAAGAACTCTCCCGTGAGCGAAAAATTGCGCCAAAGATAGGGCAAGGCCCCCAAAAACAAGCCGCCCCCCACAAATGCGCTCGCGCGCCACTTCCACGGCCAAAACACAAGAGTGAGCGGCAGAGCAATGAAGGCCATCGAGGGCTTCGAGCTTAAAGCCAGCCCGAGAAAAAATCCCGCCAACAGATATTTAGGCCGTTGCAAGAGAAGCACAGCCAGCAGCAGAAAAAAACTCGCACCCCAATCGTTTTTGGCCAAATACACCGTGCTTAGCTGGGAACTGCTCAGGAGCGCGATGGCGGTGAGCCAAAAAAGCGAGTGCCGCGTGATGGCCGGAAAAATTTTTGCGAAAAGACAATGAAGCGCGCAGGCTGTTCCGATACCGCCGAGGAGAAAATGCGTCCACTGGCCAAAAAGCTGCTGCTCCACCAACCCCTTTCCCTCGGGGCCTCCCACAAAATAGCCGGCCCATAGATAGAGGGCATCCCAGCTTCCGGCCACAAACACACCGGCATTCGTGGGTGGAAAATAAATACGGCCGGCATCAAGCCACCAACGTGCGCTCGTGAGGTGGTAGTAGAGCGGATCCGGCATCGAATCGGGAATCCAAGTGAGCGCAAAAGGAAAAAGTGCCAGCAAAATCCCCACGGCCTCCAGACGCCCCCAGCGGGGAAATGAAAATTCCATTCGCAAAAAGGCAAAGAGACAGACAGGCAGGAACCAGGCGGCGGTGAGCCAAGGGTTGGGAAAATATCCGATCGCACCCGCCAAGCCAAAAATCTGGGCCACGACGATAAAAAAGCCTAACCCGAGCCCCAGATCGACGATAAAATCGGGTTCCGTGCGCGCCAGATACCGCGCGAGCAAACGCCCGGCGCAAAAGATGGAGATCACAAAGGCCAGAAAGATCAGGAAGGCCCCGAGGTAGTGCGTGGCGGTTTGGGTTTGGTCCACGATGGTTGCCCGACCGTAGAGAAAAAAACCCGAAACCGTGAATAATAGAAAAGACCAAAATGCTTTCACAAAAAGATCGTAGCATGGCTGCTTTTGTTTCCAAACAAGCCAACGTGTAAACAATATTTAGTGTAAATCCAAGCCCGCTCCTCGCCTTGACAATTTTTGTCACTTTGCCTCATTATTATATCTAAACACATCCAAGAAGGGTGTCTTCGTCAACCGGCGAATCAGGGAAGATTCTATGTCGAAACAGTTTGCCGATCTGCTCCTGAAAGAGCATCTCATCACGCAAGGCGATTACAATGCGGCGGATGAAGCTTTCCATAAGCAGAAAATTGCGCACCTAAAATTTCTTCATCAGCATAATCTGATCCAAGAAGCTAAGATCGTGGAGCATTTTTCTAAAAAATACTCCGTGCCTTCCTTTGACCTCGCCAAATACCAGATCGATCCGGAGATCATCAAAATCCTCTCGGCCGAAGACGCGCGCCGCTTCCGCCTGATTCCGCTGCAGAAAGCGCGCGGCACCCTCGTGGTGGCGCTCGCGGATCCCACTGCCCTGGCCCACCTCGACGATATGAAGTTCCGCACCCAGCTGCGGATCGAGGCCGTGATCACCTCCATCTCGGCTTTCGACCAAGCCCTCGAGCGCTACTATGGCGCGCTCAACTTGGTGGAGAAGCAAGTCAAGGCCGGCGAAGGCGACAGCGTGGAGGAAATGGGCCTTGGCGGGGACGATGCCCACGAGATCAAGGACGCCAATGATATTGATGCGCCCATCATCCAGTTGGTGAACCAGGTGCTGGTGGACGCGATCAAGAAAAAAGCATCCGATATTCATATCGAGCCCTACGAACATAGCTTCCGCGTGCGCCTGCGCATTGATGGCGCGCTTTACGAATCGATGCGTCCACCCAACCAAGTGAAAAATGCCGTGATCGCCCGGGTCAAGATCATGGCCCGCATGGACATCGCCGAGAAACGCCTGCCGCAAGACGGCCGGATCAAGATCCGCACCCCTTTGGGCGAAATGGACTTCAGGGTGAGCACCATGCCCACGGTCTTCGGCGAAAAGGTGGTCTTGCGTCTTTTGAACAAGAGCGGCCTGCAGACGGACCTTTTGAAGTTAGGCTTCGACAAAGCGGCCCTCGAACACTTTACCGCCTCCATCCATGAATCCTACGGCATGGTGCTCGTTACAGGCCCTACGGGATCGGGAAAAACCACCACGCTCTATTCGGCCCTCCAGGAGCTCAATAAGATTTCCGACAATATCTCCACCGCGGAAGACCCGGTGGAGTACAATCTCGAAGGCGTCAATCAAGTGCAGATCCACTCGGACATCGGCCTCAACTTCGCGGCGGCCTTGCGCACCTTTATGCGGCAAGACCCTGACATCATCCTCGTGGGAGAGGTGCGCGACTTCGAGACCGCCGAAGTTTCGGTGCAAGCCGCGCTCACCGGTCACTTGGTGCTCTCTACCTTGCACACCAACGATGCCCCCTCCTCGATCACCCGCTTGCTCAATATGGGCGTGGAGCCCTTCCTGGTCACCGCCGCCGTAAACCTTATTTGCGCCCAACGCCTGATGCGCCGGATCTGCCCAAACTGTAAGGTAGAAGTGCCCGTGCCCATCCAGCGCCTGATGGACCTTGGCATCGATCCCGTGGCCGCCAAACAAATGAAAACCTATAAGGGCGCGGGCTGCCCGCAATGCACCAACACCGGCTACTCCGGCCGCTTCGGAATCTACGAGGTGATGCCCTTTCGCTCCGAGCTCAAAGAAGCCGTGCTCGCCGGTGCGAACTCGATTGAGCTAAAAAAACGCGCCATGGAGGCAGGAATGCGCACCCTGCGGATGGCGGCGCTTACCAAGGTGGCCGAAGGCCTCACCACCTTAGAAGAAGCTCTCACGAATACGGCCGCGGATTTTTAGGGGGATAGAATGGCACAAGTCACACTGCAACAGCTGCTGAAGGCGATGGTGGAACAAGACGCCTCTGACTTACACATCACGGTGGGATCCCCGCCCCAGCTCCGGATTGGCGGCACGATGTCGAAGGTCAAAACCGAGCAGCTCAACTCCACCGACACCAAAAATCTTTGTTATGGCGTGCTCACCGATGCCCAAAAGGCCGAGTTCGAGGAACATATGGAGATCGACGTCTCCTTCGGAATCAAGAACCTTGCCCGCTTCCGAGGAAATATTTTCATGCAAAGAGGCTCGGTGGCCGGGGTGTTCCGCCGCATTCCCTTCGACATCCCCGACATGACCACGCTCGGCCTACCCAGCGTGATCCGTGAGCTCGTAAAAGCCCCCAACGGACTGATTCTCGTCACCGGCCCTACGGGATCAGGAAAGTCCACCACTCTCGCTTCGATCATCGACTACCTCAACACCAACGAGCGTGGCCACATCATCACGATCGAGGATCCAATAGAATTTATTCATCCCCACAAAAGCTGCGTGATCAACCAGCGTGAGATCGGGACCGACACCCACAGTTTCTCGGCCGCTTTGAAGCGGGTCCTGCGCCAAGACCCCGACTATATCCTCGTGGGCGAGTTGCGCGATCTCGAGACGATTGAAATGGCCCTGGCCGCGGCGGAGACTGGCCACTTGGTGTTTGGTACCCTCCACACCAACTCCGCCCTGCAGACCATCAACCGCTTGGTAGACGTATTTCCGCCCGACAAACAAAATTCCGTACGTCACCTACTGAGCTTCGTGCTCCTCGGCGTGATTTCCCAACAGCTCGTGATGAAAAAATCGGGCCGCGGCCGGGCGCTAGCCATGGAAATCATGCGCACCAACAACGCCATCCGCAACCTGATCCGCGAGGAGAAGATGGAGCAGGTCTATTCCGCGATGCAGGTGGGCCAAACTGATTCGGGCATGTCCACCATGAACCAATCCCTAGTGCGCCTCGTGCGCGAGGGCACGATCAGCGAAGAAGTGGCCATGGAGTGCACCACGGTGCCCGATGAGCTCATCCGCATGCTCACGAGCCAGGCTGGCCAAACCAAACGTTGAGGTAATCCATGCCCGTCTTTAAGTACGAAGGTCAGAAGCGCAGTGGCGAAGTCATCAAGGGCAATGTCACGCTTCCCTCCGAGGCCGAAGTGCGGGTGATGCTGCGCCAACAAGGTGTGCGGCCCACAAAAATTGAGCAAGAAAGCATTTTCAACAAGAACATCGATCTTTTTGCCCAGGGCGTGAAGGATACCGAAATCGCGATCATGACCCGTCAGCTCGCCGTGATGATCGGATCGGGCGTGCCTCTGTTACAAGCATTCGACATTCTCCAGCAGGGAGAAAAGAATCCCACCTTAAGAAAAGCCCTGGCCGCCATCCACGAAGCCATCTCCGGCGGAAGCCCGCTCTGGGAGGCGATGTCCAAGCAGAAAGATATTTTTAACCACCTCTATGTTTACCTCGTGCGCGCCGGGGAGATGGGCGGCGCCCTCGACCTTATCCTCAATCGCCTGGCACTCTACCTCGACGAGAACGTCAAACTCATGCGCCTCTTGAAGGGCGCCATGATCTATCCGGCGATGGTGCTAACGGTCGGTTTCGGCGTGACCTTCGGCCTTCTCACTTTCGTGGTGCCGCAGTTCGAGCAGATGATCACGTCCAATGGCGGAGAGCTGCCCCAACTCACCCAGATCGTGATCTCGATCTCCCACTTTTGCACAGACTATTTTGCCTACATCATTTCGGCCATTGCCGGCTCGCTTTTCCTTTTCCTCCGCTACATCAAGACGCCTGCGGGAAAATACGTCTGGGACGCCTTCGTGCTCAAAACCCCCATCTTCGGAGACCTCGCCCTCAAGGGCGCCACCGCCCGATTTTCCCGCACGCTCGGCACCATGCTCACTTCCGGGGTGAACCTCATCGACGCAATCGAGATCTGCAAGCTCACCATTGGCAATTCGGTGATCGAAGCCACCCTCGCCAAGGTGAAAGAAGAAATTTCCTCCGGAAAATCCATCGCCCTTCCCCTCGCTCAGGCCAAGATTTTCCCTCCCATGGTGATCCAGATGATCAACGTGGGAGAAAACACCGGCGCCCTCGACCAGATGTTGATGAAGATCGCCGACTTTTACGAGGCCGAGGTGGAAACCGTGGTATCCGGGATCTCGAAAATGATCGAGCCGATCGTACTGGTGGTTCTCGGCGGAGTTGTGGCCGTGATCCTGATGGCGATGTACCTTCCTGTCTTCAATATTGCGGATAGTGCGGACTCTGGAGGCCCATGAAGCCAAAAGCGGTTCTGGACTTTGACCTCAATATCCAGAGTAAACTGGCCGTATTTAGCCTTGCCCGGCTAATGCTGATGAGCATGGTGCTCTTCACCACGATCTTCCTGCGCCAGGAAGTCTTGGGGGTGGGCGCCATCATGCACATCTACGCCGTGCTGGGCACCTCCTTCCTTCTCTCGCTCATGCATGTTTCCCATTGGGAGGAGACGCTGCGGGTGCGCTATTTCATGCCCTCGCAGCTCCTCTACGACTTGCTGCTCACGAGCTACCTTGTGTACCTAACGGGAGTGAATGATTCGATCTTTCTCTTCCTCTATCTTTTGAATATCGTTTTCTCCTCCGTGGTTTACCAACTCCATGGCGCCCTGCTCGTGGCCGCGCTTTCGGGCCTGGTCTACGCCTTCATCTACTACGCCAATACCGACATGGAGCTCATGACTTCCTGGTCGAACCTGGCCTACAATGAGCTGCTCTTTTTGCTGACCGCCCTACTCTGCGGACAGTTCATGGATGAACTCAAGCGCCAGAAAGTGATGCTGGCCTCGCAGCAAGCAAGCATCGCACGCCTCGAGTTGCTCAACGACCGCCTGCTCAACAGCATTCCGGTGGGAATCGTGCTCGTGGACGGGCAAGAATACGTGCAAAACGTGAATGCCACAGCGCTTGGCCTCCTGGGGCTGCATCATGCGCCGGAAATGCGGATCAAATACTACGAGCTCCTTCCAGAATTGCGCGGCATCCTCAAGGCATGGGACCAGATGACGGATATCCAGCGCCTGCGTTTCCTTTTTCAGCACGGGCCCCACCGCCCGCAGAAATTTTCGCTACAAATGGTGAAACTAAAGAGCGCCATGGATGCCGATATGCAACACATTCTGGTATTCCAAGATGTTTCCAAAATGCTCGAGCTCGAACAAAAATTGGAATTCGAATCGAAACTCGCCGCCACCGGCGAGCTCGCAGCGGGAATCGCCCACGAGATTCGCAATCCTTTGGCCTCGATCTCCGGCTCCATCGAAATGCTGGCCAAGCACCTCCAGGTGGTGGACGAGGAGGACAAAAAACTCCTCGCGATTTCCCTACGAGAAATTCGTCGCCTCAACAATCTCGTCACGGACTTTCTGGAATTTGCCAAGCCCCGCGATCACGCAATCGAGGATTTCAACCTGCCCGAGGTGGTAAATGAGGTGGTCGAGGCGATCCAAACGCGCCTCCAAGCCGAAGGGCGCAGGCTGGAGCTTCAGGGAGAATTTCCTGCTACGGTAAAAATCCACGCGAACCGCGAGCGAATCAAGCAGGTGTTTTTCAACCTTTTCCTCAACTCGATCGAAGCGTCTCCAGCAAATCTTGTGCATATTGACCTACAGGTAAGCCCCAAAGGCAGCGATGGCGTGGTGATCGATATGCGCGATGACGGACCTGGCGTGCCCCCCGAACTCGAAAAGAAAATCTTTGATCCTTTTTTCACCACGAAATCCGGGGGAACTGGGCTAGGCTTATCCACTGTGGCCCAATTGCTACGCGCCGCAAAGGGGGAGATTCATTTGCAAGCCAGTGCCAAGGGCGCGCACTTTCGGTTGACCCTTCCGGCATCCTCTGCCATGGAACTAACCGGATCTTGAGGGACGCATGAAAGCTGACAAAAAAATCCGGGTGCTGGTGGTGGACGACGAAGCCTCGATCCGGGAGTTTCTCGAAATCATGCTCGGCCGCGAAGGCTACGAGGTGCACACCGCCGCTTCCGCCAGCGAGGCCTTGAAAAAAATGAATGCCCACGCGTTTCAGGCCGTGGTCACCGATATTTCCATGCCCGAGATGCACGGCATCGAGCTGCTCAATAAAATCAAACAAATTCACCCCGACGCCGCCGTGATCATCATGACGGCCCATGGCTCCACGGGCAGCGCAGTAGAAGCCATGAAACTCGGCGCTAGTGACTACCTAACGAAGCCCTTCCAAATCGACGAGATGAAGCTGGCCATTCAGTCTTCCCTCAAAACGGCGGAGCTTGAAAAAGAAAATCGCCAGCTGCGCTCCGAACTCGGCAAGGCCTTTTCTCTCGAAAGCATCATTGGCTCCTCCCAAGCCATGCAGTCCGTCTTCGACATGATCAAACGCATCGCGGCCACCAAAACAAATATTATGGTCCTGGGCGAAAGCGGCACCGGGAAGGAATTGGTAGCCCACGCCCTGCACCGCCTCGGTGCTCCCCCCAATGCGCCCTTCGTGGTGATCAACTGCGCGGCCATTCCCGAGGCCCTCTTTGAAAGCGAGCTCTTTGGCCACAAAAAAGGCTCCTTCACGGGCGCCGTGCAAGACAAGCCAGGAATTTTTTCCGAAGCCAATGGCGGCACGCTTTTTCTAGACGAAGTGGGAGACATTCCGCTCGCCGTCCAAGTGAAAATCCTGCGCGCCATCCAGCAAAAATCTTTCCGCGCGGTGGGCGGATCCGAAGATGTGACGGTGGATGTTCGCATCAT
>JAKFYM010000425.1 GCA_021730855.1 Bdellovibrionales bacterium | reverse complement strand
ACCTATGAGGAATTGAATAAGGCCCTGCCTCAGGATCAACTGTCCTCAGAGCAAATTGAAGACGTGATGTCCGTGCTCTCAGAGATGGGCATCAACATTGCCGAAGAAGATGAGGTCGTTGAGGAACAGGAAAACAAAAAGGCCAAAGTGCAGCCCGAGGGAAATAAGAAAGTAGCGTTTTTGGCGTTGGCGCTCCTGCATGCTCACCTAGAGCGGGCGTCTTGGGGTTCCGTGACGAGGCCGATGCGTAGGATCCCGGCGGCTTGGGCCTGGGCCATCACCGCGGCCACGGCTCCATAAGACACGCCCTTGTCGGCTTGGATGAAAATTTCTTTTTTGGCACGCTTTTCAAAGATCGCCCGTAACTTGCCACTCAGCTCGGCATTGGCGATAGCATTCCCGGCGATCTCTGCGCTGCCGTTTTTGTTCACCACGAGGATGATGGGTTTTTCCTGCTCGGAGAGGGCGGGAGACTGCGTCTTGGGCAGGTCTACTTGAATGCCCTGCTGCATGAGCGGAGCAGAAATCATAAATACGATAAGCAGCACGAGCATCACGTCCACTAGGGGCGTGACATTGATTTCCGAAAGCAAGCCACCCGTTTGGAAGTTGGATTCAGTATGCGAGGACTTATGCGGCGAGCCCGCCATTAAATGGCCCCTTCGCGCTGCAGAAGGTTCAATAGGTCTTGGTTAAAGGAATCCAGGGCGAGGGCATGCGTGCGCACGCCCCCATGCAAGAAGTTATAGGCGATGGCGGCCGGAATGGCGGCTGCTAGGCCGATCGCGGTGGCGATCAAGGCCTCGGAAATCCCGGGTGCCACGGCGGCAAGGTTGGCACTGCCGGTCATCCCGATCGATTGGAAGCTATTCATGATCCCCCAAACCGTGCCGAAGAGGCCCACGAAGGGAGCCGCACTGGCGGTGGTGGCCAGCCACGACAAAGAGTGCTCGAGGGCGGCGAGCTCGGTGGTATTGGCTTTTTTCAGAGAGCGCACCACCACATCTGCGCGAATGCCGCTTTCGTCCTTTTTTTCGTCGCCCAATTTACGCAGCTCGCGAATCGCCGCTTGGAAGCTTTTCGCTACAGGGCTTAGTGGATAGTCCGCTGCGCGTGAGAAGGCTTCGGAAAGATTCCAGCCGCCCCAAAAGCCTTTTAGGAATTGGTCATTCTGGCGCTGTGCTTGTTTGAGCAACTGACGCTTGAGCAAGATGATGGCCCAGGAGGACACGCTTGCGATGAAGAGGCCGAGCATCACAAATTTTACGACGATACCGGCGTTGAGGATGAGGTGGAGGGCGCTTAGAGAAACTTCGTTATTTGGCATGACTAAGAGAGTAGGCCCGGCCGCAAGAAAGGTCAATTCAAGCGCGCGATTCGCTCCATTTGGCGCTTTGCTTCCAAAGATTTTTTCCAGCTGAGGTAAGCCCCCACGGAAAAAACGAGCAGAATGCTTGTGAGCGCCAAGCCGGCCATCGGCCCCGCGCTATTTCCTGTGAGGAGCTCGGAAGAGCGGGCATTGGTTTTGAAGAGAAAAAAACTGGGGCTTTCCACTTCCCAAAGCGGGAGTCCGGCCAGTGGGTGCAGGAATCCAAAGAGCGCCAGGAGAAACCCTAGGTTGCGGTGGGAGCAACCAGACTTGAGAAAAAAGAAACCGAGGGCCACGTTCAAGAAAAGGAGGTTGAGGTAGTCGAGGGGCTGGAGCGTGAATTGCAGTTCTTTGACGAGAATATACAGTGCGCTTGTGCAGACAACCGCTTGGAGGGGCGACATCTTCTGCAGCAGTTGTTTGAGGATTTTGTGACGGAAAATATATTCCTCGCAGACCAGAAGCGTCCCGAGCGCGAGTAGGTTGAGAAAAAATAAGGGAAAGACAGGCGTGCCCAAGGTGGAGGTGATGTAGATGCCCAGGAAGGCGGCCTGACCCGAGGCCGTGATCACCAGCAGGTAGACCGCGGCTGCCATCGCTCCACTGGACAGTCCTCGCAATAATTCTTGTTTATTTAGGCGATTGAGCTGCCAGAGCGTCTTGTGCGGTTCCGTCCAGAAAGCATCGTGGCGATAGAGGGCTTTGTCGCCCAGCCAGGTGGTGACCATCAGTAGGAGTGCGCCAAGCGAAAAAGAGAGCAGTAGGTACTGCCCGGCGATCTCGTTGATGGTGTTGCTGAAGTCCGCTCCCGTTTTATTGGCGGCGGCTACCACATAGGTGACCAAGGTGTAGAGGAGCGTTTGCGCCACCTGCGAGGCCATCAGGTAGAAACCGAACAGCCAGGCCACCGAGCGCAAGCCGATCATTCTTTCGGATAGGCTAGGCGGCCTCACGGAAGAAGATTCCAGTGTTTGGTGGCGCTGGAGAAGCGTTTGTTATTGATGACCGTGCCGGAAGGGAAACGTTTTTTTGCGAGGGCTTCGTCCACCAGCTCGGCAAAGCGCTCGAGCCGGTAGTCGAGGCCAATGGAGTGCTGGAAGAACCAGGCTGCCCACGGGGCTTCCCGATGCAAGGCAAGCTTGCGTAGATAGTTCAAGCCGGCCTGCGGGCGGTAGCCAGCGCGCGCGATGCATTCGGTGGCGAGGAGATCCACGTTGATCTCGTCGGAAACATCGAGGTTTGCGCTGTCCCGCGTGCTCTGCGCGCGCAGCACTCCGTCCCAAAGCTCTTCCGAAAGCGCCACGAGGGAGGCGGGCCAATCCTTCGCCACAAAGGCCACTGGTTTGCGTTGGATCTTTAGCTCGCGCACCAGGGGGCGCACCAGCAGGAAGGCCAGCTCGGCCTCATTGGTGGCCACGTCGATCGCGCGCGCGCTGGTGGTGAAATACGCTCCGGGCAAGGCCACCTCTAGCCAGGGATGTTTTTCTGCGGGCCGTGATTTCAGGCGGTAGACGCGGAACGCGCTCCAGCGCCGGCCTTCCCAATATTTGCGGATGTCCGGCGCGCAACCTTCAAGGGCGCGCATCGCGGTGGCGCGCATATACACATATCCATCCACTTCTTCGTGCGTGAGCACGGGAAGCTCAAAATATTTTTCGAGCATGAAGCGGCCGAGCACCTGGGTGCGAATCGAGCTGTCTAGTGCGGGGGGCTTGGGGGGATTTAGTTTGCTGGCGGCCCGTGCCGCCTGGGCTTTTTTCTTTTGTTTCTGTACCACCGCAAATTCCTGATCGAGAAAATTCAGGTCGGTGCCGGAGAAACCCACGGGCTCGGCGGCCTGCGCGGGGGCCACGGCGCTGCCGGGAAAAAAGAAGGAGGGCAAAAGCTCGCTGAGCGAGGCGGCGGCGGCTTCGTCTTGGCGAGCAAAGGCGGAGAGGGTTTTGCGCGAGAGAATCAGGCTCTAGTAGAAATCTAGGGGCGAGGTTAGGGTGCGATCGCCGGGCTGCATTTTTTTCCAGGCGGCGCGCGCGTGGTAAAGGAGGGCGTAGGATTTTCGAGCCACGGCGGGGGTGACAGTGTCGGCATCTCCTGGTACCAGGAGCATGCGGCTAAACACCCAACCTGCTGGCGCGTAGTCTTTGGCCTTCATTTTTGCGAGCGGCTCGGGTGTGCCGAATAGCCAGCGGCCATAGACTTTCTCGACGTGGAACTCACTCCCGAGTGGAAGAGTCGGTCCCCAAGTAGACGCCAGAGGGATCGTTTCGGCATCAAATAAGGGCGCCTTGCGGAGCACGGTCCATGGGCCGCCGACCACTGGCTCTGCGGCCTTGGCGGGCGCATAGGCACCTAAACAAAACAAGAAAGCTAGCATGAATCGAAAAAGTGCTTTCATTTCTAGGAGTTTATCCTATCTATTCATTTTTTCTAAAGAGCTTTTCCTGTTGCCTGCGGCCGATGGAAGGTTTGGCGGGGTTCTCCGCTGGCAAAACTACACAAGGACACTGAAGGATGTTACGCTTTTTATAGAGGAGGGAAGCGGCCGATGATGGTTTCGCTAAAACAGGTATCTAAAGCCTATCACCCGAACTCCCTCGTGCTCCGGAACGTGAACCTCGAGCTGAAAAAGGGCGAGTTTCTTTTCGTGATCGGCGATAGCGGAGCGGGAAAAACTTCTTTGCTGAAGTTGATGACGGGCGAAGAGTTCGCCAGCTCGGGCTCCGTCTCCTGCGACAATGTTGTTTTCGCCCAAGGCTCGGGAAAAATGCTAAAGATCCGCCGCCGCATCGGCGTGGTTCACCAAGATTATCGCCTGCTCAAGGACCGCTCGGTCTATGAGAACGTGGCCATCCCTTTATTTTTTGGCCGCGCGGGAGTGGGCGTGGCGCCCGTGAATTTTATGGGGCGCGGAGCCCAGCGCTTGGTGGAGGATGCGGTCACGGCCGTGGGACTTTCCCCCAAGGTGCTGGATGCCGAGGTACGGGAGCTTTCCGGCGGCGAGCAACAGCGGGTGGCGATTGCCCGTGCGATTATCAATAGTCCTGATTTACTCATCGCCGACGAGCCCACCGGCAGCCTCGACCATGACCACACCTGGACGGTGATGGACCTTTTCCAGAAACTAAACATCAAGGGTATGTCGATGATCGTGGCCACCCATGATCGCGACATCATCCGCAAGGTGCGCAAGCGCACCCTGCACTTGAGCGCCGGTGCGGTACGTGTGGACGACCGGGAGGGCGCATGTATTTTCTAAATGCCGCGCTCTCTGGCATGCGCCGCCGACTGGTAGCCTCCTTGCTCACCATCTTTGGCGGAGCCGCTCTGCTCACGGCCTCGGCGGCTATTGGCCTGTGGTCCTTCTGGCTCACCGGACAGCAGGATCATATCAAGGCGGCCCGTTCGGCCTCGGTGTTCATCGATTCCACGGATTCCGCCGTTGTGGAGGAAGTGCTCACCAAGGTGATGCAGGTGCAGGGCGTGGAGACGGCACGGATCGTTTCGGTTCCAGAGTTCCAGGCATTCTTGAAGCAGCATTTTCCGGACTTGCAGGAAGCCCTGGTGGACTTGGGCGACGAAGTGGTGCCGCGGATGCTGGAAGTGATGTTCCCGATCGATGGCAATCCTTTTGGCCGCCAAGAGACCGTGGAATCGATCGCGCAAATTTCTAATGTTTCCCGCGTGGACGATGGTTCCACTCGCTTGGCGAAGGCCCTGCATTCTTTGCGTTGGCTGGGATATGGGGGCACCGTGCTAGCCATCGGTCTCTGGGTGGTGCTCTTTATCGTTTGTTTTGGCCACTACCAGAGCATTCTCTATAACGATGCTCAGGAAGTGCTCTTGATTCGCTCTTTTGGGGCCACCAAGGCGGCGATTTTTTTCCCCTGGCTGATCGAGGCTCTCATACAAAGTTTGTTGACGGGCGTGTTCTGCATCGTGGTGCTCTTCACCGGCAAAACCTATATGGCCGAGCTCTACAATCAATTTTTCGGCACGATCGGCTATGAGCCCTTCCGAGTGGATTTTGCCAGTTTCCTGCTCGCCGCTTTGGCAATGGTGGGCATGGCGCTCGCCGCCCATGTGCTAGCGGGTGTGGCGGCTCTCGTGCGCGGAAGGATCGCCTAAGGCATGAACACCAGGATGCTCTTGGTTTTGGCGCTTCTTCCGGCGGTGGCTCAGGCTGCTCCCTCGGCGCCGAAAGCCGTGCAGAAGCAGGACCTTCAGGAAATTCAGGAAGAAGTGCGTCGTCTAGAGAGTGGCATTCGCAGCGGGAAAGAGGCCGAGGCGAGCTTGGCTTCGGAACTCAGCCGCCTCGAGAAGCTCCTCAAGCTTCAGGCCCTCGAAATCCAGCTTTCCGCCATGGAGCTAGGGAAGTTCGAAGAGCATGTGCAAGAGATGACGGTGAGGCGCGATAGCCTCCAGGCCAGCATCCAGAATCGTAAAGATCGCCTGCGCAAAATGCTCTCGCTCCTACCCACTCTGGAAACCCGATCGCCGATTGCCCGCCTCACCGAGGACGATAGCGAATACCTCGCGCAATACCGGGAGATGGTGGGCAGGATGCTCACGGCCGACCGCGAGCAAATTCTCTCCCTGCGCAAGGTTCTGGATGAGGTGGAAGCCTTGAACCAAAAGCTCGATGAGGAGCGCGAGCGCCTGCTGGCCCACAACGAAGATTTGAAAGAAAAACAAATGGTCCTCGAGCTCAACCAGAAGCTCAAGATCGATCTTTTGCGCAAGACGCGCTCCGAGCAGACCGAACGCTTGCGCACGTACCAGGCCGCAAAAGCGGCCGAGGGCGAGCTCGAGAGCATTTTAAGTCGCTTCAATCTCGAGTCGGAGATGAAAAAACAGAAGGAAGCCGCCGCCTCGGCCCAGCCGCTCAAGCGCACCGGCCCTGGGTTTGCGGCTCGCAAGGGCGTGCTTGCCCTGCCTGCCGAAGGAAAGATCGTGAGCACCTTCGGGCGCCGCTATGATCCCAAGGCGAGTCTCTATACTTTTCACAAGGGTGTGGACATTCAGGCCACGCCCTCGGCTCCGGTTAAGGCGGTATACCCGGGCAAGGTGGTTTTTGCCGGACGCATCGGCGGCTACGGGCAGCTCCTGATCCTCGATCATGGCGACCAATACTATAGCTTGGTGGGCCAGCTTGGGGAATCCTTGAAGCAGGAGGGGGAGGACGTGAAGGAGGGCGAGCTGATCGGCCGCGCTTCGCTCGATCATACTCCGGTCTACTTTGAGATCCGCCAGCGCCATATAGCGGTGAATCCGGTACCGTGGTTTGCGGCCCATGAGGCGGCCCAGCGGGTGAGCGTCCGTGTTCCTTAAAGCAATGGTTGGAAAAGTGGCTTTGTCAGCCGCGCGAAAATCTGTAAAATAGAAGGAGACGGCCAAGGATGTCCGTCGGACAGAGCTTCTGCAGTAGCTCAATGAAAGGACTTCATCATGCCCCGCCTGCGCACGTTTTCGCTTTCCCTCTCGCTTTTTTTCTTAGCGCTTCCTCTGGCCCACGCCGCCGCAAAAGAAGAAAAGCAGATCGTGCCGAATGCGAAGTACGACGATATCGCCCTCTTCGGCCGCGTGATCAATTTCATCGAAAAGCAGTACGTGGACAAAGTGAACACCAAGGAGCTGGTGTATGGCGCGATCAAGGGAATGCTCGAAACCCTCGATCCCCATTCCAACTTCATGCCTCCCGATATCTACTCCCAGCTGCGCACCGACACCGCGGGCAAGTTTGGCGGCCTCGGCATTGAGGTGTGGGTAAACAAAGAAGGTGTGCTCACCGTGGTCACGCCGATGGAAGGCACCCCGGCCTGGAAAGCGGGCATCAAACCCGGCGACAAAATCGTCAAGATCGATGGCACTAGCACCAAGGGCATGAGCATCGTTGAAGCCACCTCGAAAATTCGTGGCGATGTGGGATCCGAGGTTCGTTTCCTCGTGCAGCGCGAGGGTGCCGCCAAGCCGATTGAATTCAAGATGAAGCGAGTCACGATCGATGTGAAAAGCGTGAAGTATGAGCTCCTCGCCAATAACTACGGCTATATCCGCCTCAACCATTTTCAGGAAAAGAGTGGGCAGGAAGTCAAAAATGCGATCAAGAAAATGGAAAATAAATCCAAGCTTGCGGGGCTGGTGCTCGACATGCGCAATAATCCCGGTGGCCTGCTCGATGAAGCCGTCACCACGACCAATCTTTTTGTGGATGAGGGCGTGATCGTTTCCACCATGGGCCGGGAGACGGACGACAAAGAGGTGAAATACGCCAAATCAGGCATTGCCCGCTCGGATTTCCCGATGGTGGTGCTTGTGAACGGCAGCTCGGCCTCGGCGGCCGAGATCGTGGCTGGCGCCCTTAAGGATCATAAGCGGGCCTTGGTGGCTGGCTCACGCACCTTCGGCAAGGGCTCGGTGCAAACAGTGATCCCTTTGGCGGATGATGTGGGCCTCAAACTCACGATCGCTCGCTACTACACTCCGAGCGGAGTCTCCATTCAGGCCAAAGGCATCGAGCCCGACATTTATTTGGAAGACATTGATCCCGAAACGATCAAGCAGCTGCGGAGAAAGGCGAAGACCGTGAGCGAGGCCGACCTGAAAAACCATATGACCAATGGCGAAGAGAAGAAGCGAGAAGAGGCCGAGGCCGTGGCCGATGCCAAAGATGCCGCTCCTCGTTCGCTAGACCCCAAGGAAGATTATCAGGTGCAGCAAGCCGTCAACTACCTCAAGACGATGAATTTCAAAGATCCTGCCACCGCGCGGAAACCTAGCGCTGAGGAGAAGGCCGGAACCTAGCTTCCTCTACCCGGCGCTCGCGTTTCGTTGTACTCTTCGGAAATGCAATGGGAACTTCAGGCCACTCCTGCTGAGCAAATTATTTCCGTCTCTCAGCTCACCACCTCGATCAAGGCGCTCTTAGAGGGTGAGCTTGGTTCGGTGGCCGTCCGTGGCGAGATTTCCAACTGGCGCCCGGCCACGAGCGGGCATATCTATTTTTCCCTCAAAGATTCCGAGGCCATGATCTCGGCCTGCCTTTTTCGTGGAGTGGCCGCGAAGGTGAAAAACCTCACGCTCAAAGATGGGGTGGAAGTGATCTGCCGCGGGCGGCTTTCGGTCTATCCCCCGCGTGGCAATTACCAAATCATCTTGGAATCGATCGAGACGGTAGGCGCCGGAGGCCTGCAAGCGCAGTTTGAAGCATTGAAGCAAAAGCTTTTCCAGGAAGGCCTTTTTGCGGCGGAACGCAAGCGGGCGATTCCTGTCTTGCCCACGCGCATTGTGGTGATCACCAGCCCCACGGGCGCGGCGATTCGCGATGTGCTTTCGGTCTTGAAGCGCCGCTTTGCCGGCGTGAACGTGCTGCTCATCCCCACTCTGGTGCAAGGGGAAAGTGCCGCGCGCGATCTCACGCGGGCCGTGCAGCTCGCCAATGAATTTGAATTGGGCGATGTGATCCTGCTCACCCGGGGCGGAGGCTCTCTGGAGGACCTTTGGTCCTTTAACGATGAGCTCCTGGCGCGCGCGATTTTCTCATCGGCCATCCCGGTGGTGAGCGCCGTGGGCCATGAGATCGACTTTACGATCGCGGATTTTGTGGCCGACCTGCGCGCCCCCACGCCCTCGGCCGCGGCCGAGCTGCTGGTGCGGGAGCAACAAGCCCTGGTGGAGGGCCTGCGGGAGCTTGAGCTGCGCATGTTGAAGAGCGTGCGCCATGAGATCCACCAGGCCCGTTTTGTGCTCAAGAGCTTGGCGGCGGCGCTGAAAAATCCACGCGACCGCATCAACGATTTACGTTTGCGTTTTGACGATTGGACGGAGCGCCTCAGTTCGGGGATGCGACGGAGCCTAGAGCGCCGGCACGATCGTTTGCTGCGGCTAGAGCAGTCGTTGCGGGCCCTTTCTCCCCTGCAGGTGCTGGAGCGAGGCTATGCCATCGCCTTTGCTCCCGGAGGGATCGCGGTTCGTTCGGTGCGGCAGCTGCCCAAAGGATCTTCCTTTCAACTGCGCCTCCAAGACGGCACCATCGACGCAACCACTGAGTCCGGGGGCTAGATGGAACGCGTATGGCTAGTGAGTCCGGAAATTTTTGAGTTGCGTGCCACGCTTCCGCAGCACCGTCAGGCCGAGGTAGTTGCGGTGCCTGACCTTGATTACCTAGAGAAAGTCCTCGAGGCCGGCGAGCGCGTGGTGCTGCTCGCCCATCTCCCCGTCTTACAGGCGGCAAAAAAGAGATTCCCTCGCATGCTAGCTTCGGGGCTGCTGCCGCCTGAGCATAGCGCCGAGCGCATTTTGCTGGCAGCGCGGGCGGTGCTCACCGAGGCTAAGCTCCAGCACGATCTTGAGGCTGCGGAAAACATTCCCTGGGCGGGAGCGGGCTCAGGACAGTTTGACGATCCCTCGATTGAGTTGCTAGGGGCAAGCATCTTGGAGCTAGCGGGAGCTCGCGACATGACGGCCATCGAACACACCATCCAAAAGGCCTGTAGCCCGCTGGCCTCGATTCGCGAAGTGCGTGTTTTTGCGCATCCCGAGACGGCCAGCTCGCGGGTGATTGGCCTGTACCGCCTGGCTGTGCCAGTGCAGTTCCAGGGCGAGTTGAAGGCCCATGTGTATGTGCGTTTTGAGGGAGACGTGGACCAAGCCACCGTGGATAAGGTGGGCGAGGCTTTGTTGAACCTCAGCGATGCCCTGGCTCTGGCGGTGGAGCGCAACTCCCTGATCATGAAGGCCGAGGAAACAAAAGCTGTTTGGGAAGCGAGCTTCGATGCCGTGGAGGATCCCGTGGCCATCCTCGATGCTTCCTTCCACGTGATTCGCGGGAATCGGGCCTATGGCCGCGTGACCAACACCCCACTGGTGAAGCTGCAAAGCAAGGCCCCCCAGGTGGTGCCCCTGGCCGATCTCCAGGCGATCCCCGCCGGGGAATCGAGCGAATGGAATGCCGAATACGCTGGGCGTTTCTACCGGGTGTTCTTCGACACCATCCAGGATCCCCTGGGCATTGGCCGTTTTGTTTTGCGCCTGCATGATGTGAACGACGAGCGCACCCTCACGGAAAAGATCATTGCCAAAGAGCAGGTGGCCGAGCTGGGCATTCTCGTGGGCTCGGTGGCCCATGAGATCAACAATCCGATCGGGGGCATCCTCGCGATCGGGCAAATTTTGATGAAGGATATTCCCGCTGGCTCGCCCCTCTATAGCGATATCGAGAATATCGTGGTCTCGGCCGAGCGCTGCCGCAAGATCATCCAGACTATGCTTTCGCTCGTGCGCAAATCGGATGAGGAAAAAGGCGAGTGCCGCATTTCGGAATGCGTGCAGTCGGCCCTGGAGCTGCTCGGGGGAGAGCTCAAGCGCTTTCAAGTGCGGCTCTTGGTGACGCTGCCGGATCCCACCAAAGAGCTGAAGGTGTTTGGAAATCGCAATCGCTTATTGCAGGTATTTTTCCATCTCTTTCAGCAGGCTTTATTGGCGATCGCCGAGAAAAAGGCCAAACAAGAGTTCGATGCCTATCTTTCGGTCAGCTTCATTCTGGGCTTTGAGAACATGGAAGTGCAGGTGGAGGACAATGGCGACACCACCAAACATGAGTACGAAATCCAGGGCTCCGTGGCCTTCACCGTGGCGAAGATGATCCTAGACGAGCACGAGGTGGGGTACTCCTTCCAGAAGAAGGAAGGCCGCAATAGCCACCGACTTATTTTTTCCGCTCTTTCAAGTACTGCTTCGTGAGCAGCTTCCCCGCTTCCACCCCGGGCTGGTCAAAGGGATTGACCTGCAAGAGAGCTCCCGCAATGGCCGTGACTGATTCCCAGAAATAAAAGAGAGCCCCGAGCGAAGTCTCGTTGAGGGTTTCCACCTCGATCGTGGCATTCGGCACGCCCTGTTTCGTGAGCGCATCGCGAGTGGCGAGGTATTCCGACTCAAAAAGACCAAACATCGAATGGCCGTGGAGCTCGCGGAAGGAAGGCAGCTCTAGCAGCTCGGGCTCTAGGTGCAGGGGCAGCTCATAGGTGAACTGCTTGATTCTTGTAAAGAGAATCACTTTGTCGCGCGGGCCCTCCATATAGAGCTGCACCTGGGAGTGCTGGTCGGTGGTGCCGGTGGCGGGATAGGGGGTGAACCCTTTGCCCTCTTTTCCCAAGCTCTCCGCCCATAGCTGAGCGAACCAGCGTGAAAACGCCTGCAGCTGCGAGCTATAGGGCATGAGCACCGTGATCGGGTGCTGGCGGAGATTCTTCACGAGCGAGCTGGCGAGCAGGGCGCAGGGATTTTCCTGGCTCTCCCAGGCGGCGATCGCGCGCGCGCCCTCGAGCATGGCTTCGCAATCGAGGCCGGCAAAGGCCGCGGGGAATAGGCCCACGGGGGTGAGCGCCGAAAAGCGCCCGCCCACGGCCGGCGGCACGTCTAGGCAGTCTAGTTTCCAGAGCCGGGCTAGCTGACGCAAGTCTCCTGCGGTGGGATCGGTGCAGAGAACAAAATGCTTTTTCCAATCCTGGCTCACCACTCCCTTCATCCACTCGAGGGCCACGAGAAATTGCGAGAGCGTCTCCGGGGTTTTTCCGGATTTCGAGACCACGTAAAAAAGTGTTTCTTCGGGATCCAGCGAATGCAGAAGCCACTGGAACCACTGCGGGTCGTTATTGTCGGCAATGTGAAAGCGCGGGGCGTCTCCGCTCGGCTTGAGCGCCCGCACGATGGCCTCGGCCCCTAGACTCGATCCTCCCGTGCCGAGCACCACAAAATCCCGGATTGTGCGCCCGGTGCCCCCGCTGCGGTGGTGGCCCACGATCTCCTGGATTTTTTTTAGGTCGGGAGCGCAGTCGCTGCCGGGCTGCAGAATGCGGTGGTAGCCCGCAAAATTTGAGGCCTGCCATTCGGCCAGTTTGTGCTCCACGAGGCGTTTTTCCTCGGTGGGGAGCAGGAAGGCGGGAAGGTGCACGTCTACTAAACTTATTATATTTGTCATCACAAACCTCGGGAAATGATCAGGCGCTGGATCTGGCTCGTGCCTTCCACCAGCTGCAGCATCTTGGCTTCCCGCATATAGCGCTCCACCTTGAATTCCTCGATATAGCCATAGCCGCCCAGCACCTGTACCGCATCGGTGGTGATCTTCATGCAAGTTTCGGTGGCCTTGAGCTTGGCCATCGAGGCCTGCAGGTTGAAGGGCTGGCCTTGGTCCTTGAGCGCCGCCGCCTGGAACACCAAGAGGCGCGAAGCCTCCAGCTCTGTGGCCATATCGGCGAGCAGGAAAGAGATGCCTTGGAATTCAAAAATCGGGCGGCCGAACTGCTAACGCTCTTTTGCGTAGGCCACGGCAATGTCGAGGGCGGCGCGCGACACTCCGTTCGCAATGGCGCCCATCGA
>JAKFYM010000238.1 GCA_021730855.1 Bdellovibrionales bacterium | reverse complement strand
CAGCGGCGCTCGCAAATCATGTGAAGTGCGATAAGCAAATTGAGACAATTCCTCGTTCGCCTTCTGCAGTTGGACGTTTTTCTTTTCGATGACTTTTTGTGTTTCACTCTTTCGTTCGGTGATATCGATGATACTGGCTAGCGTGAACAGGCCCTCTTGAGTTTCAATCGGATTTAAGCCAATTTCTATCGGCACTTCGCTTCCGTCTCTACGCTGCCCGAAAAGCTCTCTCCCAGCGCCCATGGATCTTGTTGATGGCTTACTAAAGAAACTATTGCGATGGCCGGGATGCTCTTTTCGGTAGCGTTCGGGCACAAGAATTTCTATAGGCCTCCCCATCAATTCTTCACGAGAATAGCCAAAAAGAACTTCGGTCTGCCGATTGATAAGAACTATATGCCCGTTCTTATCCACCATGATCATGGCGCTTGGCGAAGCCTCTACCACCGAACGAAATCGCTCGTCCGCACGCTTTCGCTCCGTGATGTCGATGATGCTGGCTAGAGTAAACAGCCCCTCTTGGGATTCAATCGGATTTAAGCCAATCTCTATCGGTATTTCACTTCCATCCTTCTTTTGTCCGAAAAGCTCTCTCCCGGCTCCCATGGATCTTGTCGATGGTTTACTAAAGAAATTGTTGCGGTGACCGGGATGTTCTCTTCGATAGCGGTCTGGCACGAGGATTTCTATAGACTGATTCAATAGCTCATCTCGAGGATAGCCAAAAAGCACCTCTGTTTGCCTATTGACCAGAACGATGATTCCGAGCTTGTTCACCATAAGCATGGCGTTGGGGGCGGCTTCAACTACTAAGCGAAAGCGCATGTCCTCGCGAGGAGAATCAACAGAGGAAGAAACGAGACTAGACATAAAGTTCTTTCAAGAAATTCATTTCCACTACTTCCAGTTTGAGTAGCTAGTGTGCGTTTGCGATTTTCAAATCATCCCACTCATTAAAATGGTAGTGTATCTTTCTCAAAATTTTTTTACTATATATATGCATAAATATATATTTCAGTGCGCTGTGCCGGAAATGGAAGTGGATTCCAAATCGCTGCCTAGGTTAGGGGGCTAAATTTAGTCCTTTAGGTTACATTCAGATGCCAAAGGGCTTGTCTGTTCCTATCGAATTCTTTCGTGGGTCGTTTTATTTCCGGAAGCATAGTCTTTCCAGTGGGCGAGGATTGGTCGAGCTGAGCGTCATGACACTGACCGAGACTAGAACTACAATCAGCAGCATTGGCATTAGATCGTGAGGAGTTTCTGATGAGTGAGGTGATCCAGTTTTTTTATAATCCCATGTCCAGGGCTCGGATCGTTCAGTGGGGGCTCGAGGAAATTGGTGCGCCGTATGAGATCCAGCTAGTTGACTTCGCCAAGGGCGAAGAAAAGAAACCGGAATACCTCGCATTAAATCCGATGGGGAAAGTTCCAATGATCATTCATCGTGGAACGACCATCACGGAAACCGCCGCCATTCTCACCTATCTCGGGGACGCTTTTCCCCAGAAGAATCTCGCGCCGCCTGTGAGCGACCCTCAGCGGGGCGCGTACCTGCGCTGGATGTTTTTTGTGGCGGGCTGCTATGAAGCGGCGGTTCTCGAAAAATCCTCTCCAAGAATAACGCCGGCTCGCCCCTCTATGCTTGGCTTCGGCAGTTATGAGGACGTACTGAACACCATCGAAAAGGCCTTGCAGCCGGGTCCCTATCTATTGGGGGAATCCTTCACTATGGCTGATCTATATTTGGCGGCCCAGCTTGGCTGGAGTTTGCAGTTTAAAACGATAGAGCCCCGTCCTGTCTTCCTTCGTTATGTGGAGAGTTGCGAAGCTCGGGCCGCAGCAAAACGCGCGAACGAAAAGGCCAACGAGATCATAGAAAAGATGAAAAGCGGTCGGTGAAAGTGTGACAGAGAACAAGGCTGATTTTGTTCTCCGTTTCTAGATCTATTTCACGCCAGAAACGCAGCAATTATTGCGTACGGGATTGGGGACGGCGTACTTCAGCCAACAGCGGGCCTTAGGACCCTGGATTCCCTCCCAATGTGGACAAAATGGGGATATCCGATTTTTCAGCTGAATCAGCTCTTAAAGCTAAGCAGGCCATTTCAAAAACGGCTTATTTTTATCCACAACTTATAAACAATTAGTATGAATAAATGTGGGTAAAGTATAGCGATGGGATTTCTGCTTACGACAAGAAAATGGAAATAGGATAGAAACTCGATCCAGTCCACTTCTTTTTGCCGACAGTCGCAAACACATGCCAATGCTTCACGTCACCAATTGCCGCCAACCTCAGAGAAGAAATGCATACCCCACCCTTTAACCCTTAGCTCGGCTTCAGGTGAGGCAATTTCTGCTGAGTGGTGAAGAATGCCTGCCAAGGATCTTTTTTTCTCGTCCGCAGGATTTCACTAACCCTTGGCAGGGAAAAGGCGGAGGCGGATTTTAGATTTTTCAGCTGTGCCCAGGCGATCGGCAATGCCACCGGCGCTCCCTCCCGTGCCCGCACGGAATAAGGCAGCACCGCCGTGGAGCTCTCGCCATTTCGTAGGTAGTCCACGAAGATTTTACCCTTCCTGGCTTTTTTTGCGATCGTCACGGTATAGAGCTCCGGATTTCGATTCACCATCTCCCTAGCTAGAGCATGGGAAAATTCCTTCACATCGGCAGTGTCGTAGAGCGGCTCAAAGGGAACGTGCACGTGCAGGCCTTTGCCGCCCGAAACTTTTAGAAAGCCAATCAAATCGAGCTGGTCGAGGATGTTTTTTAGGTCTAGGGCGGCTTGCTTGACCTTTTTCCAGTCCACCCCGGGCCCGGGATCAAAATCCATGACTAATTGGTCGGGTCTCGTGGGATCCGCGGCACGGACGTTCTGGGCATGAAACTCAATGGAGCCTCTTTGCACAAGCGCCACCAGGCCCTCGGGGGAGTCGATGGTCAGAAAATCCTTTTCACTAGTTTCTCCACTATGGGTGTGCACATGCTCCGGCGATTCCTCATGGAAATGCTTTTGAAAAAAACATCCTTTTTGCCAACCTTCCGGGCAGCGCAAGAGAGAGAGCGGTCTTTGTGTGGCGTGCGGGAGCAAATGGGGGGCGACCTTTAGATAAAATTTCGCTAGATCTAGTTTCGTGACCTGCGGATTGGAAAAAAGAATTTTGTCTTTACTGCTAAATCCATGAAAAGGATCGAGTTCCTTGTCTGAGGGTTTGAGCTTATCGGCTTCTACGGTTTTTTCGCGGTGAATTTCTTGGGCCGGCTTATCCTCCCGCAAACCTTGGAAAACTGGGGCGCGGAGAACTCCTTCTTTTGTCCAATTGGCAAAGGCGATTTCCGCCACTAGAACGGGTTTGGTCCAATGAATGCCTCCTTCCTTTGGGCTGCGGATAGCAAAGGGGGAGGTGGCACTCTCGTGTTTCCTGAGTTTTTTCAAAATGGTTTGTAAAGACTCTCGGTTGAATCCTGTGCCCACTCTCCCGCAATAGCGCAGGCGTTTGCCTTCGTACACCCCTAAGAGGAGCGCGCCAAAGGCCATGCGTGAACCCTGAGGATCGGTGAAGCCGCCAATCACGAACTCCTGCCTTTTGGTGCATTTGGATTTTAGCCAGGTGTGGTCTCTGCCCGAAGTGTAACTACTATCGGCGCGTTTGGAGATCATGCCTTCGAGATGAAGCTTGCAGGACGATTCAAGGAAGTCTTCCGCCACTGCACTGAAGTGTTCGCTATAGAGGATGCCCTTGGGCTTTTTCTTGTCCAAGAGCGCGGCCAGAACCTTTTTTCTCTCCCCTAGGGGGTATTCGCGCAGGTCTTCGGTACCTAAAAAAAGCAGGTCGAACGCATAAAACAAAATGGCCGAAGATTTTCCTGACTCGAGCGCATTTTGCAGTAACTGAAAATTGCTGATGCCCGACTCATCCACCACCACGGCTTCTCCGTCCAGGATAGCAGCGTTGACTCCTAGTTTTTTTACGTCCTTCACTAGGGACGGGAACTTTTCCGTCCAGTCATGACCATTCCTGGTGAATATTTTTATTTTGTCGTTGTGGATGTGTAGCTGAAGGCGGTAACCGTCAAACTTCAACTCATGCAGCCACTCGGGCCCTTCCGGAGGATGGGAAACAAGCTTTGCCAGCTGTGGAGGGATAAAATCAGGAAAATTCGTTTTTGTCTGGCTAGATTTTTCGGGGGCTCCTCGCTTGGCCTTGGAATTTAAAGTTCGGGGCTGAACGGCATCGCCCACTCTGGCAAAGGCATCCTTGCGTTTCATCAACAGCCACTGGTGCTTTGCCCCCTGAGCGGAGCGGCGGGTGCGAACAAGGATCCATCTGCCCTTGAGTTTTTTGCCCTGGAGCTCGAATTCTAACCGTCCACTGCGCAGGCCTTTTTTGGGATCCCCTATGGGTTGCCAATTTCCATTGTCCCAGAGGAACACCTCCCCTGCTCCGTATTCGCCCTCGGGGATGCGTCCCTCAAAGGAGCCGTATTTCACGGGATGGTCTTCTACTTCCACGGCCAAGCGCTTTTGGGCGGGATCCAGAGATGGCCCTTTGGGCACTGCCCAGCTTTTGAGCACTCCCTCCCACTCTAAACGGAAATCATAGTGAAGGTGAGAAGCATGGTGCTCTTGCACCACGAACTGCAGCGATTTTCCTTTCGTCCCTAAAACTCCCTTGGGTTCCAGTGTCTTCTTAAAATCGCGCTTACGTGCATACTCCTGCAGCGGTTTCATCAGGCCGATTTTTCTTGTCTAGGAGCTGGTCGCTTCTTTTTGCCCTTTGCCGCCAAGCTCTTCTGCAGCAGGGGCAATAGATCGATCATATTGGAGGGCCGCGGAGCTTCCTCTTGCTCTGCACTCTCGATCGTGGCTCCTTCGCCGGCTTTTACCTTGGCTTTGATTCTTTTCATCAAATCCTTCTGGTAAGTGTCCTGGTATTGCTCGGGGTCCCAGGCCACCGTCATATCGTCCATGAGTGACTGCGCCATTTTCATTTCTTTCGGAGAGTATTTGCCCTTAGTGCCTATCTCCTTGAGGAAATCGACTTCGTTGGCGGTAAGTACCTCGTGAGCAAAACGCAAGAGCTCCAGCACTAGATAGTCGCCTCGGGCCATCACGGCCGCTAAGTGTTGCTTGGTGCGCAAAACTACCTTTGCGATCGCCACCTTTTCTTCTTTGGCCAATGTATCACGAAGCAAAAAGTAGCCCTTTTCCCCCTGCTTTTGCGGGACGATATAATAAGGGCGGTCGAAAAAAAGCGGGTCGATTTCTTCTAGACGCACAAAATCCTGGATATCGATGGTTTGCGTTGCTTTGGGGTTGGCGGCCTTGAAGTCCTGATCGGAAACCACCACAAACTGATTCTTCTCGTACTCGTAGCCTTTTACGATTTTTTTGTAAGGCACTTCTTTTCCAGTTTTTTCATTTACCCGTCTAAATTTGACTCGTGACAGATTTCGCTCGTCGAGCAGAGAAAAATGAATGTCATCCCCCTCGTCGGCCGACTGTAGGCCCACGGGAATGTTCAATAAGCCAAAACTGATAGTGCCCTTCCAAAAACCTCTAGCCATGGTGACCTCGCTGCGGTGGAAGAAAGCAGAAAGGATGCCAAGATGCGCGCAAAATAAGGCCGCAAGGGGAGGAAGTTCTGAAAAAATGCCCCAAGGTTTGGCCCAGAAGGAAGCGGGTCAGGGGAAAAATTGGCATCTTAAATGCTTAGTAGAAGTTCTGGATCCTGGCGTCCAAAACAAATTCTAAGGAGACTCAAAATGAAAAAAGCGACAAAAAATGGCAAGGCAAAAACGAATGGCCGGTCCAAGACCGCACAGGAAGATATCGTGACCTTGATTTTAGAAGACCATAAACCTTTGAAGAAGCTCATAGAGGTGCTGAAGGACTCGGAGCAATCCTTGTCAAAAAGAAGGAAGGCTTTCGACCAATTTGCCCCTCTTCTCATTTCTCACGCCAAACCCGAAGAAGAGTCTCTCTATGTTTATATGAAGCAAGATAAAGAGCTTCGCGAAGGCGGCTTAGAAGGAGACGTGGAACACGGCTTGGCCGACCAGTTGATCGAAGAAGCCAAAGGCACCAAGGATGAAGATTTATGGTCGGCCCGAGTGAAGGTGTTAGCCGAATTGGTAGAGCACCATATTGAGGAGGAAGAAGAAGAGCTCCTTCCTGATTTCAGAAAGAACTCCGAGCCCGACGAACGCGTGGCTCTAGGACAGACGTATTTACAGTTAAAGGCCGATTTTGAAGCAGGGAACGAAATTGGAACGAGCCCCGGAGCGCGAAATGCCTGGGCAGAAAACCATCTTCACCAGCATCAGTAGACCACGCCTGGAGGAAAGAGCGGAAAAACTGCAGTCTGCTCTTTCCTCTAGACTAATAGACTAAGATCTCTATCGGGATCGAGCGGAAAGGAGCTTTTCTTTCACCAAATGCGCCGCTAGCTCCGTGCCATCCGCATTCCAATGTGTGTCATCGAGATGATAGTAGATCTTTTTTTCCTTCTCGAAAGCAGCGCGGAAAGGCGTCCAAAGATCTATATAGGTCACCCCCCTCTTGCTTAGTTCTGCTTGCAGGCGAGGCAGGAAATCTGCGCGTCGATCAGAGGGAATAAGCTCCGGATAGACGCTTTCTTTATTTGGCACCACGATCAAAACAAATTGAATATCGGACCGGCGAAAGCCCTCATGGAAGGTAGAGATAAGATTTGCCACAGCCTCCACTCTTTCTGCCGTGATTGGCGCGAGCGCGTTCTCTCCCTGATAGAAATGCATCTTCCTTTTTTCTTCCGGACCCGACAGGAACTCATGGGGGAAAAGGGCCCGTTCTATGGCTGGCAGAAAGCCATGCACCCCCCGAAACTGCACAAAGCTCGAGTGAATGGCTCTCTCGTAAAGGGAAACGGGAAGATTCAGGCCACGCTCCTGAAAAAAGAATTTGCTCCAACGAATTTTCGGCGGGATCTCCACTTCCGGGAATTTCTCCAAATAGCTAAAGCTACGCTCAGCCACCACGAGGAAGGCATATTTCGGCTTCCAGTTCCAACGGTAGGCCGCTTTGATCGCATGCTCGGTGGTGTCGTGGGAAAAGGAATAGCTACAAATTCCTGTTTTCGCCTTGATCAGCTCATTGATGGTTTTTTCTTGGCTCAGGGCAATGCCAGCGGCCATGGAGTCGCCCATGAGGATGGCATTGGGTTGGTCACAGGTCTTGGTATTGCGGTAGCCGAAAGCATCCGTTTCCCAAATCACCCGCTTAACCACCTGTTGGTCGGAATAGGGAGCTAGGTCCCCCACCTCATCTTTCACGAGGTACTGATTTGGGTAGAAAACGCCGGGGAGATAACGATCGCGCCGTTTCAGCAAGAGCGGTTCCCAGCAGCGGAACGAGAAGCGATCGATCGGAAGCAGCAGCTCACTGACGGGAATTGCCAACACTAGGAGGGCTACCAGAATCAATTTTTTAAGAAATTTTTTGTTCATGATTAGAATTGAAAATAGATGAACTGATTGCTGTTAAACTGGCCAAACAAAAGAAAAACAAAAATGAGCGAAGCATAGGCCGCCCAACGCTGCAGCGATGGCCGAGTGTTCACCCGCTCCCATAGAGACGTATTGCGATCCGCCCACTGAAAAAGGAAGAGCACAAAGATGCTGAGCACACCAAAGGTGAAATGCGGGGATCCTTGGATCGAGCTCGCTCCTGGCTGCCAGGTGAAAATACGTTCCAGCACAAGGATTGCTTCACGGAGGTTAGGGGCTCGGAAAAACACCCAGGCGAGGGTGACCACATTGAAGACGTAAAAAATCTTCAAGGGACGAAAGCTCGTGAGCTTAGGCAATAAGGATTCTAGGGTGAGAAGCGCCCAGTGAATGCCACCCCAAATGATAAACGTCCAATTCGCTCCGTGCCAGAACCCACTCAGCAGGAAAACCACAATGAGGTTAAAGGACTGACGCCAGAAGCCCAGCCGATTGCCGCCCAGGGGAATGTATAGGTAGTCGCGAAACCAAGTGGAAAGCGAAATATGCCAACGCCGCCAAAAATCCGAAAGCGAGGAGGCCAAATAGGGTTTGTTGAAATTGAGCATAAGCTCAATGCCAAAAAGCCGGGAGGTGCCTCGCGCAATATCGGAGTAGCCGGAAAAATCGCAGAAAATTTGCCAAGCGAAAAAGTAGGAAGCCAAAAGCAAACTTGCCCCACTCTGTGCCTGGGGCGCTGCATAGGCCTGGTTCACCAGGAGCGCCAAGGTGTCGGCCACAACGCATTTTTTCACAAGCCCGCAGGCAATGAGCTGCATGGCACTTTTGGCGCGCTCATAATCGAATTTCCATGGCAGGCGAAATTGCGAAAGCATATTCTGCGGCCGCTCGATGGGCCCGGCCACCAGCTGCGGAAAATACAAAACATAGAGCGCGTAGATGAGGAAATTCCGTTCGGCCCTCTGGTGCCCGCGGTAGACCTCGATCGTATAGCTCATTGATTGAAACGTATGGAACGACAAACCAATCGGAAGCACAAAAGCCAAATGCTCTAGCGCATAATTCCAGCCGAGACTCGTGGCGAGCGTGTTCACATTGTCGGTGAAGAAATTGTAGTACTTGAAGACAGCCAGAATCCCAATATTCCCGATAAGACTTAGAATCAGAATGGTGCGCTTTCTCTCATAGCGTTCCAGCAAAATGCCCGCGACATAGTCGAGCACGATCACCGCAAAAAGCACGAGTAGGTACTTAGGGATAAAAGCCGCATAAAAATGGCAGCTAGCGAGAAGCAGAATCAGATTGCGATAGCGGGGCGCGGCGATCGCAAAAAGCGCGTAGACCACGACGAAGAACCAGGCGAATTCCATGGAGTTGAAAAGCATAGGATGAGGAAAAGGTATAATGGAAGAGGAGGGTGTGTACACCCAGTTTCGCGTAGAAAAAGCTGCTTTCCTCCGCGCAATCCTCGCTTTTTTTTATAGGACCTGCTTCAATTCCTTCGTTCTAACCAGCTCTAACAGCAGTAGAGGAGAAAAATGAAAATCAAAGCGCGACACATACTTGTGAGTCAAGAATACGAAGCCAACGATCTTTTGCAGAGCCTAGCCCAGGGAAAATCCTTTGAAGAGCTGGCAAAGGCCTTTTCGCAATGCCCTTCGAAAGAGGATGGGGGCGATCTCGGGGAGTTCGGGCGAGGCGCGATGGTGCCTTCTTTTGACGAGGCGGCTTTTGCGTTGGCGGTGGGCGAGGTGTCTAAGCCCGTGCGCACGCAGTTTGGCTATCATCTGATCCAGAGATACGCTTAGCAAGGCCTCTGGAAGGTTGCTTTACGTGAATGTTGTGGCCGGGGGCGCGGAGGGTTTCTGTGAGGGGCCGCCGGCTAGTCTTATGTACTTTTGGGCAAACCAGCCCCAAAGCAGTAGGGTTTGCCAATAAGGCAGGTAGTGGAAGAATAGCGACTGAACTTTTTTCACCGGTCCGAGTTGGGCGGAGGAGGTTAGGTCGAGGAATCCCTCTGGGGAAAGCGGATACACCACGGGCAAACATAAGAAGAGCCAGAGCGCATAGCGGTATTTGACTTCGGTGCGGGCAAGAACATATCCGGCAATGGGCAAGGCCAAGATGAACTCATAAGACTTCACGCGAGGGATGATAGCGAGGTAGGTGAGCAGTCCCAGGCAGACGGCCTCCGTCTCGGATAACCAGCGGGTGGAACGATTTTTCCAGAGCAGCGCAAAGGAAAGTCCGCCAAAGCCCAAAACAAAAAGAACATAGTAGTAGCGAGCGTAGCCGAGGAAGTAGTCCTGCCAAGGGGCCAGATAAGAAACGCTTCCTAGCATCTGCAGGCTCTCCTGAAGGAGGGCTAAGGCTGAGGGAGAGACAATGCCTCGCTCCCCGCCCACACGCAGCATTGCTTCCTGTAAAAAGGCGCGCGAACCTTCGGGGAAAAACAGGAAATTAGCGCCTATATAGAGCGCAAAGATGCCTAGGCCTATAACCAGGGCGCGCCAGCGCGCGGGGCGTCGCACTAGGGGTAGGAGGAATAACAAGACTAGGGGCTGAAGCTTCAGAAAAGCCGAAGCACTAAGGCAGAGCCCAGACCAAGCCTCTTTTCCTCGCAGAAAGAGGGCAATTCCGCTCCACACCAAAAGAAACTGCGGGATCGATGTATTGCCCGAGCCTAGGTCACTCAGCAGGGTGGAGTTAAATCCCAGGAATAGGAGCGAGCTATCCAAGGGGTTCCGCCAGTCGAAGCGGTGCACGAAGGCCGTGACCTTTAGAAACCAAACAAAGAGCACGCATTTCAGCACAAACCACAGCATGGCCGCCGCTGCCGGTGGCAGGAAGGCCAGGGGGAAAAAGCCCAAAATGCTCAGTGGTGGGTAGGTGAAGCTAAGAGGGCTTTGTCTTAGGCCTAGAGTGCCGAGTTCGGAGGGTTGGTAAGGGTTTAGATGGTAGCGCAGCGACTGGGCAGCATCGTAAAACACAAAGAAGTCCCACTGGAATTTCATGGGGCTTACAGCCATATAGAGCACCGAGCCCAACAAGAGGCCGGTGCATAGATACGCAAGCATTTTCATGAACCACAGATTATGCGGACGACAAAAGAAATGTCCATGAATCTTAGTCTTTTGACAGGCCCACCCGCATAGACTATCTCTATGCTCGCTTTAGCCTGCTACCGGCCTTGTGGCGGAATGATTGGAGCTGTGTTTGATGCGTTTTTTTTCTCTCAATCTCCTTTTTGCCAGCATCCTTATCCTAGCCAGCAGCTGTGCCCGTCCAAACATCTCGATCGACGCCACCGAACTGATCGGCACCCCTTGGGCCGCACAGCCCATCGGTCTCTTAGAAGTGCATCGAGCCAATAGTGGCGATACGATTGGTTTGTCCGTAGGCGAGTCTCTCTCGGAGAGTGCGTACTGCACAGCCACGGTGCTGGCCGATAATACGGTGCTCACCAGCTCTGATTGCATTGGCAATCAAGATGGCAGTTTTGAGGTGAAGAACATGGAGTTCCATCTGCGGCGGCAGAACGAGAACGTGACGGATGCTTTTCAGGTGCGAGAAATCCTTCGGGTGAACCCTGCACAGAAAACGGCGATTTTTAATACTATGGAGGCCCTACCGGAGCAGGTCGTGGCCCCTTCTCTCCAGCCCACGCCGCTTACGCCGGCAGAGCTCGCGAACACTCTGGTCACGGAGACGTTGAGTGTTCCCGGGCCTAATCGTGATGGTGTGGCCGAGGTAAAGCTCTCGTCCACGGTGATCACCATTCCTCTGCAAAGGCGCCTCCCGCCTCAGCAGCCAGCGCCCACGGAAGATCCGGACGGAATCTCAGGACCTGTGGAGACCCTAAGGCAAGAAGATGGCCCCACTGCTTGGACTCAGGAAGACGACACCTTAGAATCCTATTTAGGCCAGCCACGTGGGGTGATCGTGAGTGGCTTGCGGGATGGCACCTGGGGTGCACCGGTTTTTCTGAACGGAAGAATCGTGGGTATCGTGAAGAACCAGCAAGGTGATCACGAGGGAAGCAATGCCCAGTGGATCCTAGGGTTGTGAGGCGTTGAAATCGGGATAGGTGGCCGTCAAGCAATGCAAAGCGCCGCCCCCATAGTCAGCCACATAAGCACTATCGACGCCCACCACCTTTAGGCCCAGGGAGCGGTAAATATCTAGGGCTGCCTCGTCTGTTTCCAAGCCAAAAGTGGGCACGAATACGGTGTCATTGAGGAGTAGAGAATTCACATAGGATCGCTGAGGCATCACTCCCCGCTTCGCGAGCTCCGGGGGGAGTTTGGCTTGAGGCAAGAGCAACACCCGATAGCCCGCCCCTTCTAGGGATTTTACCAGCTCGGGTTGGCTAGTGAGGACCAGATCATCCGACATAAATTTTAGCATTTCATCCACATGTCCGATGCCGTGGCCCATGCCGGGCAGGTAAGGAAGGCGGGTGAGGGTTTGGCAGCCGTAGCTGTCTAAAAATAGGGAATCCGGGGCCTGCGTGGCAAAGATTTCTTGCACCACAAAACATTCTCCACGGCGATTAGACACCAAGTTCCCATGTTCAAAATAATAGTGATGCCTTTTTAGCTCGAGGCCAAAATGGGCGGCAATCGGCAGATCTGGATCGTAGCCTTCATAGTAGGGGGCATCGACTAAATGCCATTTATTGTTCTCCCAGACGGGGAAAGGCATGTTGTCGCGCGGCCACGTGGTCTCCCCAGTGTCGACAATGATGACTGGCTCCAGCGGCAGTGGGCCGAGATCCGCGGTTAGGCGTGAAAAAGTTTTCCATTCCTCTGCGGTGAGAGCATAGACGAGCACGGTCACGCCTGGGGGAAGGTGTTGGAGAATTTTCCGTTTCACGGGCAGCGTCTGGTACTCAAAGCCCGCGCTCATCACGAGATACTTGACGGGTTCATACTCGACAAAAGGCCGAGCCGTTGCCTGCGCGGAAACCAGGTGGGGAAAATGGCAAAGCAAGAATAGAAGAAGGGCTTTCATTGCGAGGCGTTGTAGCACTGGAGGGCTTGTTTCGCACCGAATTAGTTGAGCGCATATTGCCCCGCCATCTCCCTAGATTTATTCAGGCATTCTGGAGGCTTGTGTCCTAGCAAAGGGCTCGTTTATAAAGCCCAAGGGGGATCTGTGACGAGAATCGTGATTATAGCCTCATTCCTGCTGTCGATCGCCGCGCAAGCGGATGAACTAGCCGATTTGCAGCAAAGAGTGGAGCAAATGGAAAAGCAGCAGGAAGAGCTCCTGTTGCAATCCACCGATCGAGGAGGGCAGGTCAGTTCTTTTTTTAAGAATAACCT
>JAKFYM010000231.1 GCA_021730855.1 Bdellovibrionales bacterium | reverse complement strand
GTGCCGCTGGCCCGCCTATTTTCGGCAAACAAAAAGCCGAGCCCGTGGCCAGCAAAGTATAAGCCTCGGGACTACGCGCGTGCTCCGGGCCAAAAGCCACGGGCAGGTGGTAGGCCACGGGCTCGATGATGCTGTGGATGTGACGGCCATAGCCGCCGCCCACATAAGCGAGTTGCCCCACACCATAGATCTCCGCGAGCACGCCCCTTTGGTCCACCACCAACACATCGGATTTTCCGGTGGCCGCGCTGAGCTGCGAATAGCGCGCCGAAGAAAGCCCCGCGCTTTTGAGCAGGGCCTCGAGTTTTTTCAGGTGCCCCTCGAAAGGCTCGTGGGGCACCAGCACCAACGACCGCGCGCAGGATAGCTGCTTCCAGGCGGCCACGATCACTTCTTCGTCTTGCTCCCAGGTGGAGCCGGCCACCAAACAAAATTCCCTGCGGTCCCAGAGCGCCAGGCGCTCGGCCGCCCTAGCCTCCCGCTTGGCTAGCTCCACGCGCTGAAAGGCGCGGTCTACACGAGGGTCCCCGGCCACGAGCCCACGCGCGTGAGGCTGCACATAGGGCTCCCAAGCAGCGGCGGCGGCGGCATCCACGAAAGTCCAAGCGGCCACGGCCGAAAAAAGCCGCCGGCGCACCCAGAGGCTCAGCTTGCCAAAAATCCCCAAGGGCGGAGTGGAGGCATTGATCAGAGCAATGGGCACGCCCGCTTCCTGCGCGGCCTGCAGGTGGTGCGGCCAGAGGTCATAGCGATTGAGCACGAGCAGCCTCGGCGCCACAAAGGCCAGCATCGCGCGCATGCCCTGGATCGAATCGAAGGGCAGAAAATCGGCATGGCCCACGAAGCTCCAGTCCTTCACGAGCCGCGGCACGGAGCTGGAAAAATAGGTGAGCACGAGCGGGTATTTTAACTGCTCCAGCACGGGGCGCACCTGTTCGAGCTCGCCCACGCTGGAGACATGAAACCAGATCGGCCGATCGAGGCGCGGCGCCTCTTTCCAACGAACCAAGGCGCCCTCGCGTTCGGCTAAAAAAGTGGCGGCCTTGGGCGAAAAGCGCGCGCAGAACCCCAGCAAACGCAGGAAAAAGGGAAAAAGAATCTTATAGAGGTTCAACAAGGGAAGCCCCCCTGGCGCAGCAGAGCCGCCACCTCATCCACCTTCAAATCATAGAGGCATTTGCGGCTGCCAAAACGCGGGCAAATTTTTCCCGACTTCGAACAAGGCCGGCAAAAGAGCGGCAAGCCAAGCAAGAGGGAATCGGGGCGATAAGGGGAAAAGCCCATATACTCGTGCGTGGGCCCCTCCACCATCGCCACGGACTTTCCAAAAGCCTCGCCCACATGCACGAGGCCGGTATCGTTGCCCACGATCCAACGCGCTCCGGCCACCACGGCCATGCTCTCGCGCAAAGTGGTGTGCCCGCGCAGCGAGCGGCTCTCGGCGTTCACGGCTTGGGCGGCGGCGGCCACGCGGTCGCAGCTCTCGTCCTTAGCGCCGCCGAGCACCACCACCGGAATTTTTTTGGCCAGGAGAGCGGCGAGCTCCGGAAAGTACGGCCATTCTTTTCCCTTCCAGGCACTGGCGGGCAGGAGCACGGCATAGTCTTGTTTGGGGACAAGCGACAGCACACTGCTTTTTTCCGCAGCGCTCAAAAAAAGACTCGTGAGCGGAGCGCCCTCGTCCCCCTCCGGCAGTTTCTCTAGCGCAAACTCTCGAAATTTTCGCGCCCTGCCCCCGCGTCCGTAGGAGAGCCAGCGCCCGAGCCGCAAAAAACGAATCGCAAATTCGCGCCAACGCTCCTTCGGCAAGGCATGCACCGCCGCGCAAGAACGTAAACCCAACGTCCACCAGCGCGTGCGCCAGGAATTTTGCAGATCCAGGGCAAACGCAAACCCTTCGGCTTCGGCCCACTGCAAGAACTTTTGTTTAGCGGCCCTTTCGCCCCCCAGCGTCACAGGATCAAAGGAGCGCACCTCGGCCACGAGCGGATGATTTTCCAGGAGAGGAGCAAAAGCCGTCTTACAAACGAATTTTACCTGGTAACCGGAATGCGCCAAGGGCGCGATCACGGAAGTGGAAAGCACCACATCGCCCATCGAGCTCAAACGAATCACTAAAACTTTTCGCTCGCGCAAAGCTTTTTCCTCTTTCCCATCCTAACGAAGGGAGTCGGTGCCGTCGTATGTTTTCTTTGGAAAATTTGGCCCCGCTTACCCACTTTCTAAATCGAAAGCTGTAATATTTATAGCTTCTGATTAGGAAAGTGTTTTGTTTTGTCAGAATATCTTTCTCTGAACTCTTTTGATTTCAACCATTTTCTTGATAGACCTCTGCATTACAAGGTGGGTGGCACAGCCCTTGCGGATGTGCTGCCAAAAATGGGTGGGGGGGAAACTCTATCCAAAAATATAGTCAGTGCAATTTACACTTCTAGTCTTTGGAGGGAGAGATCTTATGGTGTTTTTTAAATCTATGCTGGGGTGCGCCCTAGCAGTTCTTGCTACCAGTTCCGCTTATGCAGATACTTCCACAGCGCCCACGGTGGGCGCGCCCACCTCCACGGCGCCATCGCCCTGGAGCTCGATCAAAAAGAACATTCGCGGCACCTATATTTTTGAGACCTATGGGCAAACCGTGCAAGACCTCGATGGCGTGGATGGCCCGGGGAAGAACTTCACCATCAACCACTACTTCAGCCTAGGCTATAAAGTGGGAAGCAAGTGGACCATTTCTGCCGCCCAAATGCTGGGCCAGAAAATTGACGACAATGAATTGAACGACCCCCTGGTGGTCTCCGATCCTTATGTCACCTTCTCCAATAGCTCCATCTTGAAGAATGAAAAATACGGCTTCAATATGAACGGCTTCTTGCGCTACTACATGCCCGTTTCTCGCGCCACCCGTCAAAATGCCAATAGAGCTAGCGACGAAGAACGGGGCGGGGGCATGATCCGCTTCATGCTCAACCCGACCAAGACTTGGCTCGACGGTGCCCTGAGCTTCAACCTGCTCAGCCAAATCTACTACTATGTTCCGTCCCGCAATGATGGGGAGCGCCTGGCCGCCAACGGCACTCCCGAACGCATGGACTACTTCCTGCTTTTCGATCCCACGCTGGGTTACGACTTCAATGAAACCTATTCGGCTTACGTCGTCTTTGAATCAGTGCTGGCCCACAGAACCAATGGCCAAGGCTTCACGAAATTCAACGAGCCAAACTGGGGCCATAACGTACAGCTAGGCAGCTACCTCAACTACGGTAGCCTCACCTTAAATCCAGTCATAAGTATGGGCCCGGTATATGCCGGCCTGAAATCCGCAGGCCTGACCTTCACCGCTATCTACCGCTTCCTCTAAAAACAGGTAAAGTCTTACTTTAAAGCTCCGTGAGAAAAGCGCTCACGGAGCTTTTTTTTCGGTTATTCTAGGGGGATGGAGAAAGAACTCTGGTTCTTACACCACGAAGGAAAAACGCTCGGCCCGCTCACGGCGCGCCAAATCAAAGCAAGCCTACGCTTGGGCGAACTCCACTTGGACGACAAAATCGCTCTCGCCAATGACACGCGTTGGCAGAAGATAAGCGACCATAGCGCCTTCCGCGAACACGCAGAAAATCCAATATCCCGGGCCGACCAGCTCGTAAGCCCGCTCGCGCCTCACCTAGTTTGGAAGAAAAAACGCGAAACCCTCACCGCTCCCTCGGGCGCCGTGACCGTCACCGAGACCATGACCGTGGCCGTCTCCGAGACCGAGATGGAAACCATCACGGTCTCGGCCACCGTGCAGGAAACGCCAGCTGCTGCGCCTCCGCCTCCTGCCCCTGAGGCGCCAGTCGCATTCACGCGAACGCCCATCGTGATGGAAGCCACGGCCATTCCACCTATGACGGGCATCCCAGCCGCCGAAGAAGTTTTTTCTTTGATCGCGTCTTTGCGAGATTGGCAAAAGGAAGAGGCACCCCTCGCGAAACCACCCGTTCGAAAATCGCAAAAGAAACTAGTGCTCCTCTTGCTCGGCCTCGCGCTCTTGGCGAGCGCTCTTGTGGGCCTAAAAAAAATGAGGGACCTAAGAGACTCGCGCCTCCTAGATCCCTCCCCCACGAACGAACTCTCAACGGAAGGTGACCCTATCCCACCTTTGAAAGCTCCCACGCGTCCTCAACGAGAATAACCATCCTAGTTCTCTGCGGCCGGCATCCATGCTGGCCCTTTCGATCCGTCTCCCCCGAGCAAGACCGAAAACAATTGAGAACAAACGTAACCTAAATCGTTGCCATGGCTGCCAGTCCCACCACCGTCAAAGCCCAGATCCATGTCCAAGCCAACTGACGATTCGTCTCCCGATCGGACACCCATTTATTTAGAAAATTCTTTTTCATCGCTCTCCCGCCGGCGCCAGTAAAGGCGCGCTCTCTACTTCCTACAATGCAGCCCCTATGCCACGCGGGCCAAAAAGCTAAGTCCGCGGAACGCTATGATTTTTGTGTAGAGAGCTAAGGGCAAAACGCACCCCTAGAGGAAGCGCAGGCCAAAGTGACACCAAGGACTGGCAATTTTTGCCCTCTCGGGGCTAACGCCAATCGCCCCGGCTGGCCATATCGGTAAACATTTCTTCTAGAATGCCGGCGCCCGCATCGAGGGTATCGGCATCGATCGTCAGGGCCGGCTGAAAACGAATCGTGGGCTTATAGCTCATGGCCAAGAAGCCCCGCTGCACGCCCTCACGATAGAATTCCTTCATCCGCGCCTCGGAGAGAGGCTCCTTCGTCTCACGGTCCTTCACGAGCTCGATGCCGAGGAATAAGCCCTTCCCTCTCACCTCGCCCACGAAGGGAAATTTTTCCTTAAAACGCTGGAAATGCCCAAGCAGACGCTCGCCCATCAGGCGCGAATTTTCGCAGAGTTTCTCTTCCTCAATCACCTCGATGGTGGTGAGGGCGGCCATCGCCGCTAAGGGATTGCCCCCATAAGAAGAGGAAGATCCCGAGGGCTTCGACCAGGGCTCGGCCTTCGAGATTTCCTCCCGCGTGAGCAGTCCACTCACCGGAAAGCCTCCACCAAAACTCTTGCCCACCGTGATGATATCGGGCTCCACGCCAAAATCATCCGACGCAAAAAACGAACCCGTGCGGCCAAAGCCGGTGATCATCTCATCACAGATCAGGAGCGCGCCGAGGCGCTTGGTCACTTCTTGCAGAGCTTTGAGCCAGCCCTTGGGCGGAATGATGTTTCCCGCGGTGCCCTGGCAGGGCTCCACCAGCACGGCCGCAATCGCGCCCGTGGTCTGGGTCTTGGCGGCTTTTTCAAAAAGCTCGAGGCAAGCAAAGCCGCAGCGGCCAGGCTCTAGTTGCAGAGGGCAGCGGTAACAATCCGGAAAGGCAGGAAGCGTATGGCAGCCCGGAGCGAAGGGGCCATACTTTTGTTTCTGGCCATCCCCGAGGAGGCCCATCACCCCGAGCGTCTTGCCGTGGAAAGCCCCCCAGAAGGAGAGGAACTCCCACTTGCCCGTATAACACTTCGCCAAGCGCATGGCGCTCTCTACGGCCTCAGCCCCGCTCGAATAGAGCTGCAGCTGGTTGATGCGGCCGGGAGTGTGCTCCGCCACTTTTTGCACGAGCTTGGCGCGCGCCTCCGAAGTGAAGCTGCCCACGGATAGTTTTTCCAGCTGGGACTGAAGGGCTTTCACATAGCGCGGGTGGGAATGCCCGAGGCCATTGACCCCAATCCCCCCGATGAAATCGATATACTCATTGCCGTCCACGTCCGTGAGCCAGGAGCCCTGGCCACGCTCCATCACCACCTCGGCCATGAGGGCAAAGCCCTGCAGGCCAGGAGCAAGGTTCTTCTGCTCTTGGCGAAAGATGGTTTGGGACTTGGGGCCAGGAATAGGACTCAGACGCTTGGGCTGGCGCATCTTAATTTCCGATGCGAGAAGCCTCACCCTCGTCGTGCCCGTAATAGGTTAGGCCGAGGTGGTTGATGAGCTCTTCCTTGCCGATGAAGCGCAGGGTGTTCTGCAATTTCAGCAGCTGCACCTGGAGGTCATGCTCCGGACGCAAGCCCGGCTTCACGAGCGGGCTCTTGAGGTAGAACGACAGCCACTCTTGGATGCCGCTGAAGCCCGAGCGCGCGGCCAAGTCCATGAACTGCGCGAGGTCGAGCACCAGGGGCGCGGCCAAGATCGAGTCCCGGCAGAGGAAGTTGATCTTGATCTGCATGGGGTAACCCATCCAGCCGAAGATATCGATATTGTCCCAGCCCTCTTTATTGTCGCCCCGGGGTTTGTAGTAATTGATTTTCACGAGGTGGTGAAGGTCGCCGTAGAGATCAGGATAACGCTCGGGCTCGAGCACGGTGTCGAGCACGGAGAGTTTCGAGACTTCCTTGGATTTGAAAGACTCCGGATCCTGCAGCACTTCGCCATCGCGATTGCCCAGGATATTGGTGGAATACCAGCCGGCGATTCCGAGCAGGCGGGCTTTCAAGCCGGGAGCCACGATGGTCTTCATCAGGGTCTGGCCGGTTTTGAAATCCGAGCCCGCGATCGGCACGCCGCGATCTTCGGCGAGCTTCATCAAACACGGAAGCTCTACGGAAAGGTTCGGAGCGCCGTTCACATAGGGGACGCCTTCCATAATGGCCGCGTAGGTGTACAGCATCGAGGGCGCGATATTGGGGGAGTTGTCCATCAAGGCTTTTTCAAACGCCTCTATCGTCTGGTGCTCAGCGCCGGCCACAAGGTGGGCCTCCGTGGATCCGCACCACACCATCACGAGCCGTTCACAATTATTGGTTTTTTTGAAACCGCGGATGTCTTCGCGCAGCTGCTGGGCGAGGTCAAATTTGGTTTTGCCTTTTTTGACATTGGGTCCGCTGATGTTCTTCACGAAGGCCGGATCAAAAACGGCGCTCATCGGAACCACTTTGGAGAGTTCGTCCTTCACTTGCTCGAGGTGTTCTTTTTCCAGAACCTTGGCATTCGCAGCGGCTTCGTAGGCGTTGTCGGAATAAATATCCCAGCCGCCAAACACGATATCCTCTAGGCGCGTGAAGGGCAGGAATTCGCGAATCAAGGATTGGCGATTTTCGGTGCGCTTGCCCAAACGAATGTAGCCCATCTCCGTGAGCGAACCGATTGGCTTGGTGAAACCTTTGCGTGCCGAGATCACTCCCGCCATGAAAGTGGTGGAGACGGCGCCCATGCCGGGTGTCAAGATGCCCAGGCGGCCGCTAGCAGGAAGTACATTCGGAGTTTTCATAAGCCCTCAGCTTTCGGATTGATTGAGGCTTTCATACCGCAAAGCGGCGGATTCGTAAAGCTTCGAGGGCCACTGGAATCAGGGAGCCAGGAGCGGATCGACCTCGCGGCCCACGACGCGGGAAAGCATGGCCCAGGCCATATGGTGACGATGCACAGCCTCGAAATAGGCCTTGGTGGTCTCGGCCCTGGCGCCATAAGCCTCGACGATGCCGCTCGCATTGCCCAAACCAGAACCATACGACATCAGCTCCCCGGTGAGCCATTTCTTGCCTGTTTGGTAGGCGGTGGTGGCTGCCTGCAGCCTTGTCTCCGCCTCCTCAAGCTCAAGATAGGATCTCCGGACCTCAACTTCGATGCCTCGACGGGCAAACCCCTCCTTCGCTTCGAGCTCGTCGGCCTCGGCCCGGAGTTTTGCGGCCTTATTGGCCTGTAGGTCCCATTGCAGGTCTAATTTGAAACCCACGCCTAAGGCCCAGGTTTCGCGGTTGTAAGGATCGTAGGAAAAAACCCCAGGCTGCGGGGTGCGCACATTGGTGTCCGCCAAATCATAAGAGGCCATGAAAGCAAGCACCGGATAGGCGCCTTTTTTTTCGGCCTTGGCGAGGCTCCGCTTCGCAAAAATCCCCTCCCCGATCTGGCGAAATTCCGGGCGGCTCGCTTGGGCCACAGCAATGTACTCTTCCACGGGTTTTTTGTTTCGGGTTTCCGCCGCCAGCCATTCGTCTTTTGGCAAAGTTCCGCGCTCGGCTCCGAGCCGCAGGGTGTAGCCCTCTTTGGCAAGCTCGTAGTATTTTTTCACTTCGGCTTCCCGCGCTTCCACCTCGCTCAGGAAGATTTGCAAGCGATAGTCTTCTTTGGCGCCCTTTTTTTTGCGGCTATTGAGGGTCTTGAGCAACTCTTCTTTTCCACTCTGAATGAAATCCCGTAGAGAATTGGCTAGCTGGAAACCAAAATACGCTTCCTTTACTTGGAAGCGCACTTCGTCTTCCTTTTGCTGCACTTCCGCCTGCTCCACATGCACTCCGGCATGCGCCGCATTTTTATAATTGGTCCTGCGCCCCCAGGCGTAGAGAGGCTGGGTGACGCTAATTTTCCCAAGAATGGTGCGGCCAAAGGTGTTTTTGTCCTCATTCGCTTCGGTGGCATTGCCCGTGGCCCTGGTGATTGGGCCAATCCCCGCGAGCGCCTCAAAGTGCGGGCCAAATTCGGCACTCACGCGCCCCACATCCTGCTCGGCTTGCTGGATTTGAAAGCGCTGCGCGCGCAGCTCTCCATTATGCGCTAGAGCGAAATCAATCGATTCACGTAGGCCAAGGCTAGCAGCCTGCGCTTGGCAGCAGAGAAAAAAGAGAAGGCTTAGAGCGCGTAACAAAATGGGGTTCGTAGGCAAGGATGCCGTGAGGCCGAGCGAAAAAACGTCTGACAAGGCGCGAGGAGGCGCCATAGTAAACCTATGGCAACGACGAGCAACGAAGGCAGACGTTTTTGCAGCCGGCCGCAGTAGATCCCCCATTTTGTTACGCGCTCTAAATCGCACGTTTATGCTCCGCCCGCCCTCAACTCACGCAAGCGCTTGTTCATGGCTTCTTTTAGGCCCGGCCATTTTTTCTTTTTCAGCACGTCATTCACTTGCTCGCGGATCGATTCCACCCAAGAGACGCCAGAGATCGAAACATCCACCACGCGCCAATTGTCCTTAGCCCGATGTAGCTCATAAAAAACTTCGGTCACATCGGCCTTGTTCTGCACGGTGCTTTTCACCACGGCCTTCTCGCCCTTCTCTTCCACTCCGCTATAGGAGATCTTCACTCCCTGCAAAAACTCCGGCGCTTTGGGATAGACCGTGCGCGAGATGATTTCCTGGAGGGTATTGCGGAACCAGGCAAAATCTCCGGCCGAAGCCGCCTTGAAATTTCTGCCAAGCGCAGCTTTCGCCAAGGCATGGAAATCCACATAGGCATTCACTTCATTTTGTTTGCCCATGTCTTTGGCCACTTCCGAAACGCTGGCTTTGGCAAAAATATCTTCCACCACCACTTTCGGGCTCTGGGGGCTAGACCAAGCAACCATCGGCAGCAAAAGCAAAAATAAATTCATACTAGTTCTCCTTTTAAAAATTCTCTCTCGGCCACGCCCACGATCTTCACGCGACGCAGCTCATTGGCCGGGTGTTGGCCCGGAATCAAAACTTTAAAATAGGAGCGAGAGTGGCCCTGCGAGCATTCGCGCGTGCCGATCTTCACTCGCTTTTCTTCCACGAGGATCTCCATCACGCTGCCCACCTTCGCTTCGAGCGCGGCCCGCATCTTACGCTCGCTCAATTCGCGCAAAAGCCTGGCGCGTTCCCGCACCACTTCGGGGGCCAGGCCCAAGCCCGCTTGCACGAGCCGGGCAGCGGCCGTGTTCTTACGCACAGAAAAGGGGAAGACATGGGCGCGCGTCCAGGGCAAGCGCTCCAGGCGCTCGAGCCCATCCATAAATTCTGTTTCGGTTTCTCCCGGGAATCCGGCAATCAAATCCATGCCCACATAGGCGCGCGGCAGGCGCGCACGAATTGCCAGGAGGCGCTCCTCCACCTTTTCCGCATCGTATGCGCGCTTCATCGCGCTCAGCACCCGGCTATTGGCCGATTGCAGGGAAACATGAAAATGCGGGCAAAGCCTTTGGTTTTTTTCCATCAACTCTAGGAGCCGATCCGGAATTTCTCCGGGATCCAGAGAAGTGAGCCGCAGGCGGGGCACCGAAGTCTGGCGCAAAATTTCTTCCACTAGACCCGTAAAATCAAGCTCGCCATCGGCATAGTCCGCCGCGTGGATCGCCGTGAGCACCACTTCCTTCACTCCAGCGTCCACAAACGCCTGGATCTCTTGCACCACCTGCGCGGCCGGCAAGCTGCGGCTGCGGCCGCGGGCCAGCGGAATCACGCAATAGGCACAAAAGGCATTGCAACCATCCTGAACTTTATAAAATGCGCGCGTGCGATTCGATTCAGAGGCGCCCGCGCGATTGGGCAAAATTTCTGCATGCCAGAGGGCGCGATCGCCCTGCACTAAGGCGCGTTGCTCGTCGAGCGTGCCCGCGAGCCACTCTTGCACCAGGCCTTCGATTTCTTTTTTGGCGCTATTGCGAACCACGCGCACATTTTTGCTGCCACTCACGCTTTTTTCGAGCTGCTCTGGATCCACCTGCGCGAGGCAGCCCGTGGCGATCGCCAGCCCAGCCCGCGAGCGGCGCAAGAGCGAACGGGCCTCTTTGTCGGCTTCGTCGGTGACCGTGCAAGTGTTGAGCAAATAGAGATCGGGGTCTTGGCCCGATTCGGCCTCGGTGCCGCCGAGCTGGCGCAGGGTCGATTCTAGGGCTTGAGAGTCCGTGAGGTTGGCCTTGCAGCCCATACTCGAGACGGCATAGGTGAAGCGAGTGGTTTCAAGCAAACCGCGCCTCCAGCACCTTTTCGATCCAGCCGCCGCCAAGCACCATATCGCCCTCATAGAGCACCACGGCTTGTCCGGGAGTGATGGCGCGTTGGCCTTCGTCAAATTCCACCAACACTTGGTTGCCGGCATAGATGCGCGCCGTGGCCGAAGCCCCGTCGTGGCGGGACCGAATGCGGGCCGTGACTTTGCGGTCGCGCGTGAAATCGCCCCCCGCCATCCAATTAAAGTTCTGCGCGATCAAGGTGGTCTTGAGGAGATCTGCCTCCGAGTTCAAGCGCACCACTCCCGTCTCGGCATCCACCGAGCTCACAAAAAGATCCGCGCCATACCCTAGCTTCTGCGCCGTCTGCATCACATCGGCCGGAATGCCTTTGCGTTGTCCAAGAGTGTAGTGGTGCACGCCCGCGTGGTTACCCGCCACCTCGCCCCGAGGGAGCGCAAAGTGGCCGGTCACGAACGCGATGTCCCCGACCTTTTTCTCAATAAATTTTGCGTAGCCTTCGCTGCCCACAAAACAAATTTCCTGGGAGTCAGGCTTTTTAGAAACCCGCAAAAGGCCCATCTGCTCGGCAAGCTTTCGCACCTGGATCTTGCGCAAATCTCCAAGCGGCATCAGCACGCGCTTGAGCTGCTCCTGGCTGAGGCCGAAGAGGTAATAGCTTTGGTCTTTTTGTTCGTCCACGGCGCGCAGGATGGAATAGCGGCCGGAATCATCGTCAAAATGCACTTTGGCGTAGTGGCCGGTGGCCACAAAATCGGCCCCGAGTTCGAGGGCGCGCTCGAGCAGGAAATCAAACTTGATGTGGTTATTGCAGAGCACGCAAGGGTTCGGAGTGCGCGCCTGAAGGTATTCCGAGACAAAATAATCAATCACCCGCGACTCAAACGCTTCCACCGCATTGATCACAAAAAACGGCACGCCAATCGTATCGCAAACGCGGCGGGCATCGTTCATGTCGGAGATCGAGCAGCAAGAATCGAAACGATCCTTCTCGTCTTTGCTCGCATCAAAGGTCTGGATCGACATTCCGATCACGTCATACCCTTGGAGTTGCAGAAGCGCCGCCGTCACCGACGAATCCACGCCCCCGCTCATTGCCACCACTACTTTGCCTTTGGATTTCGCTACTTGCCCTGTCATTTGGGGCAAAGATTACTCGCATCGACGCTGAACGTCAACCTTGGCACTCGTGCGCAGGCGCGCAATCTCCCTGTGGGCTACGAAAGACTACGAATCCGTGCCACCACGCGCTCGAGCGCCGCGCAAAAAGCCCGGACTTCCCCTTCGGTATTTTGCGACGACAAAGAAATCCGCAAGGCCGACCGCGCCGCTAGCTTGTCGAGGCCCATCGCCAAAAGCACGTGGGAGGGGAGAATCGAACCAGAATTACAAGCACTTCCACTCGAGACGGCAAAGCCCTCAATGTCCAAACCCATCACCAAGGCCTCGCCCCGCACGCCATCAAACAGAAAGTTGCTCGTATTTGCGAGGCGCGGCGCGGCCTCTCCCTGCAGCTGGGTGCCAGGGATTTTTCTCACCTCGCCCTCGAGCAGAAGCCGCAGGCGATCCGTTTGGGCGATCTTTTCCTGCCCTAAGGCAGCCGCCGCAGCCCCGAAGGCCGCGATGCCCGCCACATTCAATGTGCCAGCCCGCCTTTTGCGTTCCTGAGCTCCCCCATGCAAGAGATTCAAAAGTTTGGTCCCGCGTCGGATATACAGCACTCCCACGCCCTTAGGGCCGCCGATTTTATGGGCCGAGAAGCTCGCTAAGTCCACCGCATTGCCCAAGGAAAAGCCCGCGAGCTTGCCCAATGCTTGCACCCCATCGAGGTGAAAATACGCTCCTGCAGCTTTGGTGAGCGCGGCCGCCTCTTGCCAAGGAAAGACCACCCCGGTTTCATTGTTCGCCGCTAGTAAGGAGACCAGAACAGCCTCGCCCTTGCGTTGGGCGAGCGTTTCCTGCAGCTGAGTAAGGTCGAGCCTGCCGTGACGATCTACGGGCAAAATCGTGAGCTCGATTCCTAAAGTTTGGAGAAAATGGGCGGTCTCTAGAGTGGCCTCGTGCTCCACGGCCGAGGTGATCAGGTGGAAGCGTTGGCCTGCTTGCTGAGAATGAAAATACAGGCCCTTGAGCGCAAAATTAATGGATTCTGTGGCGGAACCTGTGAAACAGAGCTCCTCGGGATCCTGGACGCCTAAGGCGGCGGCTAGTTGCTCGCGCCCTTGGTCGACAGCCACTTTTGCCTGACGGCCGAAGGAGTGGATGCTGGAGGGATTGCCAGACGAAGAAAAATGGAGCAGGGCCGCTTGGGCCGACTGCTCCATCGTCGTGGTTGCGTTATGATCAAGATAGATCGGTTTCAAGACGCTTGGTCAGATCTGCGTTCTGAGGCTGGGTAACGCTCGCCGCAGTTCCTGCTTGCGCAGGCAACTTCGTTTCACCCCTAGCTTTACGAATCAGATCGCCAAGAGTTGTCGTCTCCAAATACTCCTGCATCAAAACCGCTAAGTTTTCGAAGTAGGTTTTTGTGAGCACGAACTCCACTGTGGCCTCTTTCATGTCCGCAGGCCCAATGATGTCTCTAGCCGGGTTGATATTTTCCCCTA
>JAKFYM010000174.1:3518-13365 GCA_021730855.1 Bdellovibrionales bacterium | reverse complement strand
GACCCTAGAGGAATGCCTATGGACAGGCGCGCGTTTGTTCTCCTATTTTTCTTTTGTGGTGATGCCTTCGCCTACGTGCGCACCCGCGCGGAAAGTGGTTTTCCGCTTTTCTGGAGCAACCCCGCCGTGGTCCTGCAGGGGAACCCTCAGAACAGCAGTGGCCTAAACACGAATCAGGTGCTCGCCCAATTCCAAGCGGCCGCACAATCCTGGAGTCAGGCCGGCAGCGCAGCCTCGTTCTCCTATAACCAATCGGCCTCCGTTCCCGCGCAAAGTGGGTTTGATGGAAGGAATTCTGTGCTTTTTGCCTCGAGTGGCTCCCGGGATCTAGGATGGGGCGTGGTGGCGGTCACCGAGGTGCTGTACTACCCAGATTCTGGTCAGATCGCCGAAGCCGACCTCACCTTCAATGACAATCAATTTTTATTTACTTCGAACGCCGGAGACACGGGACGCAATATCGGGGGCCGAACGGCAATTTATCTGCAGGATGTGGCCACGCACGAGATCGGGCACGCCCTCGGCCTTGACCACAGCACTGTGAATCTCAGCACCCTAGTGTACACCGCCTTCACCGGGCAGTTCGCGCTGGCCCAGGATGATCTCACGGCGGCACGCACCCTCTATCCCGCCGCACGCGAGGGCGGCGCCCTGCAGGGGCAAATACGGGGCACCAATGGCGGGATTTTTGGCGCCCACGTGCTCGCGGTCAATTTACTGAGCGGAAAAGTGGAAGCTGCCACTCTGGCCGAACAAGACGGCAGCTTTCGTGTCGGAGACTTGCCCACAGGAAAATATGCTTTATTTATGGAGCCACTCACCGCGGCGAGCTCCACGATCTCGCCCTATTTTGCCAATCTGGATCATCGTTTTTGCGGTGGGTATGAATTCCAGCGGCGCTTTTACGCGGACTGCGGATCCACTGGCAAGGCGGCCATTTTGGATGTGAATGGCCAATCCCTGGCGGTGAATTCCCTGGCGCCCTCCTGCAACCAAATGGGCAATCCCGGAGGTGCCCCCAGCACCATGGCCAAGGCCAAGGAAATCCCTGCCGGCGGAGGCGCGATGTTTGGCACCCTAAGCGCGGGAGAGGTGCACTACTACAAAATCCGCGGCACGGTGGGGCAGCTGCAAGCCCGCGCCATTGCCTATGCGCTTTTCTCCCCCATAGACCTCAAAGTAGAATTGCTCTCCAGCGGCGGACAGCCTCTGGCGGGCGCACAGATGGTAGATAATCTGCAAGACCCTCGCCCCGGGGGAGGCATTCACTACGACTCTTATGCCAAGGCCAGCGTGAACCAAGGGGACTATCTCGTACGCGTGACGGCGAAGGCCGCCATTCCCAGTACGGCTTTCCCTGCGGGCTACGATCTAGTGGCCGGCGCCGGGCACTATCTCCTGGCCCTGGCCGTGAATGGGGACGTGGCAAGCCAAGGCCCCACCGATATGGCGAGCTGTGTTTCGGTGCAGAACACGCGGCAAAGCGCTTCTTTTCGCGCTAGTTCTTCCAGGCAGGAAACGGAAGAAGGGGGCGGATGTGGCAGCCTAAGCTCCGGGGGCCAGGGGCCATTTTCGGGCGGCCTGCTGCTGGTGCTCTTCAGTGCCTTAGGTTTTCATTTTTTTGCGCGATTTAGGCCGGCAAGCGCGCTCAGGCTTGTGCGGTCCCGACGGGAAGGCTAGACTTTATAGAATGACAACACTTCTTTTATTGATGATGGTCGCTCCCGCTCAAGCATTTTCTCCCAATGAGGTGCTAGCCGCGGAGCAAGTAAAACGAAATGTGTATGTGCGCGATTCTGTGGTGGCCGGTGGCGATGCCCTGGCCAATCCCGTGAACCTAGCTGGCTTACGCTGGGCCAAGAATCCAGCCGGCTATGAGCGGATCGTGATCGATTTAGCTGGAGAGGGAACAGGCTGGGAGACCAAAACCCCGCCCTACTTCCAGGTGGCCCACGATTCCAGTAAAGAATCGATCAATGTCAGCATCCGCGGAGTATCCAAGCGCGAGCTTTCGTCCGCGGCCCTTTCGCGTTCGGTGGCCAAGAGCTCCCTCATCTCCGAAGCCTACCTTGCTCCGAACCTAGAAGGGGATTTGGCCGCGATGGAATTTCGTGCCCGCGCCGCTGTGGACGTGGAATCGTTTTTTCTCGTGAATCCTCCTAGGATCGTGATTGATGTGCGCTCGAAGCGGTAGGCTTTTCTACGCTCTTGCTGCCCTCGTTCTTTTCCCACACTCTAGTTTCGCCAAAATCTATAACTTCGGTTCGCCCTTCGCGCTCGGATTTCGCGTGGGCTTGTCTGCCAATCCGGCCTCTGATTTCGCCGCCGAAGTGAAACCACTTCTAGTTTGAGGCTCCCGGCAGCACACGCACAGCGATGCCGCTAGCCGAGGTGCGCCCCATCGCCCGCTCGAGCCGCAGGTCGATCACCATCGTGGCGCCCAGGCTGGCGGCCTGCTCTTGGATCGCCTCGCGAGCCGCGTCCCCACTGCCCCAGCTGATCGCTGCCACCCGGCCGAGGATTTTATGCGGCTGGCGCAAGGTTTGCTGGCTGGAGACCGCGATCGTGCTCGCATTGGTGGGGCTATAGACCAAACGCTCCACAGGAGAATAAGAAGTGGAATGCGAGCAGCCAGCCAAGATTAGCAGCGGTAAAACTCTAGTCCACATATTTCACCGCCAATCCCTGCACGCGCAGCGTGGGGAAAATCCCCGTCGAATAATTCATTTCCACGTTCGCCAAAGCATCCGCCCCTAGCACCGCCGCTTCCCGCTTGAGCACTTCCATGGCCCAGGTGGCATTCTCGCCGTCTCGTGCCACGGCAATCAAAGCCAGCGGCCGAGATTTTCGCGGAGGCTCTTGGAAATAAATCGGAAGTTTTTTGTAATTGGTTTGGTTGCGCGGCAAATCCACCGTGAGCAGCATCCGCGTGGAACTAGTGCAGGCTGTGGCCAGCAAAAGCAGACAAATAAATTTCATTTTATTTAAAACGACCACCCGAAAGCCCCTCCGAGAAAACCGCGACGCATGGTGCTGTGGTAGGTGTAGCCTAGCAGGGCCGTCCAACCACTGTAAATCCTAGCTTCCACTCCGCCCCCCACCAGCCCTCCGAAGGCTTCCGGAGTGGCGCTGCCGATCTCTAGCCCCAGAAGCACATAGGGCGAGAAATCAAAGGGCAACCAGCGGTAGAGGGCATAGGCCCCGCCCACTCCCTGGGCCGAGTCCCCCGAGCCCGTGCCCTGCAGGTCACGGTAACCAAAAAAAGCGCCCGCCCCAATGCGGTTCCAGCTGTATTCCACCAAGGCGCCAAAACCCGCCGTACGGTCCCCATAACTGGCTGCAATAAAATTCGGGCGATAGCCACGAAACCCAAGGGCCGGGGGCAAGACTCCGCGCTCATCCGCAGCGAGCTCCACCCGCGAGAGCAGCTCGGAATAGTCCAGATTTTTGTCGGGGTCCCAGGGAATGACCGGTTTTTTCGCCGGCGGCGGAGGCTCCAGATTTTCCGAAACAAATTCCGGGCTCGGCTCCGTTCCCAAACTCATGTCGGGGCTTTCGGGCTCTGGAGGCAAAGGGGCCGGCTCGGGCGCCTTGCGTTCCACTTCCTGGGGCACTGGTTTCACGTCCTCATCGCCGGCCCAGAGCGCGGGCGAAAGCAGAAAAAGAAGGGCGCAGGAGAGAGAAAAGAATCGCATTGTAAATACTGTAAAGGACTTTCACGCTTTTCTCCATGGGGAAACCAGGTAGTATAGACGGAATGAGTAAGGTACCCGTCGCTCCTCCTTCAGGCTTCCGTGATTTCCTCCCCTCGGAGGCCGCGGCCCGCCTCGCCCTCATCGATCGCATCTCGGCCATTTATCAATCCCATGGGTTTCACGCGATTAGCATTTCGGTTCTAGAGAATCTTTCCACTCTGCAAGGCAAGGGCGGCGGATCGGACAATGAAAAATTGATCTTCAAGGTTCTCAAACGGGGAGACGAACTCACCCGAGCCCGAGAGTCGGGAGGAGAACTGGCCGACCTAGGCTTGCGCTTCGACCTCACGCTTCCCCTCGCGCGCTATTGCGCCCGCTTCAGGGAAAACCTGCCCAAGCCCTTTAAGGTGTACCAGATTGGGCCCGTCTGGCGCGCCGATCGCCCGCAGAAAGGACGCTACCGCGAGTTCTTTCAATGCGATGTGGACATTGTGGGCGCCAAAGAGATCGGCGCCGAAGTCGACTGCCTGAGCGCCATCCTGGAAGTTTTTGTTTCCTTCGGCCTAAGTGATGTGGAGTTGCACCTCAACGACCGCCGCCTGCTTGCCGCGCTAAAGGACGAAGATTTAAACGAAGCCCAATGGGCCGAAGCCCTCGTCTCTCTAGACAAGCTGGATAGATTGGGACGTGACGGAGTGGAGGCCGAGCTGCAGGCTCGTCTCGGAAAAGTTCCCCTGGGTATTGCCCAAATCCTAAATGCGGAAGCAGGCACGCTCACGACTTTTGCCGGACTGCATGCGGAAAGCACTAGCTCCCTCGGACAAATCCTTGCGCTGATGCAAGCGGCTGGTTTCAGGGCCCGCTTCAACCCCACCCTCGTGCGCGGCCAGGATTATTATACGGGCACTATATTTGAGGTCCGTCACTCGGAGCTTGCCGGCTCCTTGGGTGGAGGGGGGCGCTACAACCGCCTGCTCGAGATTTTTGGGGGCAGCGATGTGCCGGCCTTTGGCGGCAGCATTGGTTTTGAACGCCTAGTGCTGCTGCTCCAGGAGCAGGGCAAATTGGCGCAGGCCGAGACGGCCCCTCAAGTTTTTTTTCCCCTGCTCGACGAGGATCTCCGCGGACCGGTCTTTCGCCTAGCCTCCGCGCTCAGGGAAAAACAGCTGCGCGTGGATGTCTACCCCGATGCCGCCAAACTCAAGAACCAATTCAAATACGCCGACGACCGAAAAATCCCTTTCGTGGCCATCCTGGGCAGCGAGGAGTGGAAAAATAAGCAAATTAAGGTAAAGACAATGGCTGATGGTTCCGAGCGCAGCCTCGCCCTCGAGCCTCTTCCCGATTTTCTAGTTGAGATGGAGCGCCTATGCAGCCCGTGAGCGAAAACAATATCGAAACCCCTTGGATCCGCACCCATACTTGCGGGGAGCTCACTGCGGCCGAAGATGGCAAGGAAGTGGTGCTCTCGGGCTGGGTGGCCAAGCGCCGTGACCATGGTGGCCTGATCTTTATCGACCTTCGCGACCGCTACGGCCTCACCCAATTGGTCTTTGATCCCAATCTTGCGGGCGACGATCGTTCCAAGCGTGATGCCGAAAAATTGCGTTCAGAATACGTGATCAGCGTCAGAGGACTCGTGCGCAATCGCCCCGCCGAGATGGTGAACCCGAAAATCGCCACCGGAGAAATCGAGATCGCCGTTCAGGAATTGCATATTCTCTCCGAGGCCAAGACCACGCCCTTCACCATCGATGACCATACCGATGCGGGCGAGGTGCTGCGCCTAAAGTATCGTTACCTTGACCTGCGCCGCGGAACCATCCAGCGCAACCTCATCATCCGCCACCACACCTACCAATCGGTGCGCAAATATCTCTCGGCCCAGAATTTCCTGGAGATCGAGACTCCCATTTTGTTCAAGAGCACACCCGAGGGCGCCCGCGACTATCTGGTGCCTTCCCGCGTGAATCCCGGGGAGTTCTACGCTCTCGTGCAGAGCCCGCAGATCATGAAACAGCTCCTGATGGTGGGCGGCTTCGACCGCTACTTCCAGGTGGCCCGCTGCTTCCGCGACGAAGACCTCCGGGCCGATCGCCAGCCGGAATTCTCGCAGATCGATATTGAAATGAGTTTCACCAACCGCGAAACCATTTACCAACTCATGGAAGAAATGGTCAGAGCGGTTTTCCAGGAAGTGAAGGAGATGGACGTCTCGGCCCCCTTTCCACGCATGACCTACCAGCAGGCCATGGACGATTACGGCGTGGACAAACCAGACACCCGCTTTGCCCTCAAGATCAAGAACGCTTCGGCGATTTTCGCCAGCACCGGCTTCCAGGCTTTCCGCAATGTGCTGGACGCCGGCGGCCAGGTGCGCGGCCTGCAAATCAGCCTCGCACAACAGGGCGAGAATGCGTTCTCGCGCAAGGATTTAGACGAGCTCACCAAATTCGCGCAACAGCATGGCGCCAAAGGCCTCGCTTGGATCAAGGTGGAGAATGGAAAAGACAGCCCATCCCTGGCGTTCAATTCTCCCATCGCCAAATTCCTTTCCGAACAGGAACGCGAACGCATGGTCCAGGACTGGCACCTCCAAGCGGGCGATCTCCTCTTGCTGGTGGCCGACGCCAGCTACGACAATGTCTGCGCCGCTCTTGGCGCCCTTCGCAATCATTTGGGCAAGAAGCTCGAATTGATCGACCAAAGCCTCTTCCATTTCCTCTGGGTCACCGATTTCCCGCTCCTGCAGTATGATCCCGAAGGCAAGCGCTATGTGGCCTGCCATCACCCGTTCACTTCGCCCACGCCTGCAGATGAGGCGAAGTTGATCCGGGGCGAGGACCTTGCAAATCTCAAAGCCGCGGCCTACGACCTTGTGCTCAACGGCTTTGAAGTGGCCGGAGGCTCGATCCGGATCTTCCGTCAGGAAGTGCAGCACGCCATGTTTCGCGCCCTGGGCTTTTCCGAAGAGGAAGTGCAGGAAAAATTCGGCTTTTTTGTGGAAGCCTTGCAGTACGGCACTCCTCCTCATGGCGGGATTGCCTTTGGCGTGGACCGCCTAGTGATGCTCCTCGCCGGTACGGACGCGATCCGCGAAGTGATGGCTTTCCCCAAAACGCAGAAAGCCACCTGCTTGATGAGTGGGTGCCCCAGCCCCGTGGCCGCCGAACAACTGGCCGAGCTGCACGTGGGCGTGATGAAGAAAAAAGAAAAGGCGTGAGCGCCTAGCCCTCACGCCTCTAGCATTCCTTTTGCTCTGTGGAAGTCTTAACGGCTGCAACCGAGCGCGTAACAAGACCGAGGAATATTGCTGTACTGCCGGCACTGGTTCACGGCGGCACGCTGCACGCGGCTGCGCGAGTTGTAGCCTACAGCCCGAAATGTCTGGCCCCAGTTGTTCCTGGCATAACATTCATGTGTGGGCTGTGGTTGAGGAAAGGGAAAAGGGAAAGGAAAAGGAAACGGGAAACCGGGGCGCGACGGACGGGGTACGGGCGGACGTGGCGCGGGGAAATAGGGACGAGGAAAGCGCGGTGGCTCGGTCAACGACAAAGCTCCGCCATCCTGATTCTCTTCTTGGTCTTGATGTTCTCCTTGGTCACCCCGATTTTGGTCTTCCTGATTTTGATCACCCTGGTCCTCGATGTCCCCCGACGCTTGCGCGTGGTTCAAAGACGCTCCCATGACGAAGCAGCCTAGAGCTAAAGCTTTTAGAATTTTCAACATATCTCTCCTTATGTTTGAGTTCATTCCGTTTCGGAATGAACTACGTTCGCCAGAGGGAGAGAAAAGAGCAAGGAGGTGCGCCAAGGAGACGCATCCACTATTGCCGCTGTAGATTGGAATCCATCTCTTCGAGTGCGTCTAACAAAATCACCACAAGCGCTTTCAGCTCTTCCTGCTGCGCTGCTTTTGTTTCCTGGATGAGCTTGCTGGCCGTCTTGGCGCGCGCCAGGGGGGCTCGCAGGTCATGCAAAAATTTTTCGATTTTTTCTCGCTCGGTCACGATAGTTCCAGGCCCTGCCAGCGAGCCACTTGTTCCTTGGTCAGGGCAGGAGCGCCAAAAAGCTTTGCAGCCTTTTCTAGTCGCGGCAAGTTGTCGAGAAGAGGAGCCTTGAGGGCGAGCATGGTGCGCCGGCGTAGGAAATCCTCAAAGGTCACGGCCATCTCATTTTCTTTTGTGTACACCACTTCCGCCAGAATATCGGGCTCGGTGCCGATCACGCGCTCCCGAAGGCTCGCATCCTGTACGGCTAGATCCGCCACCCGCTGCCAACGCGCTCCATAGCGCGCTTGGAGGTGTTTTACGGTCTCCATGCTGATCGCGTTATTGTATTCATCCAAGAGGTGCACCATATTCCGCGCCTCTTTCACCGAAGGGGCAAGCACCAGGGGCTCAAGCTGAGTGCTGCTGCTCTTCCAGCCGAATCCATATTCATGCGCCAGGTATTTTTGCACGCGGTCCACCATCTGGGCCGCCATGATGCGATAGGTGGTGTATTTTCCACCGGCAATCGTAAACAAACCTAGTTCATCCTGCCAGATACGATGCTCACGGGAGATAGCCGAAGGATCATTGCTTTTTCCTTCGGAAACCAAGGGACGAAGGCCCGCAAAGGTGGAATGGATGTCATCACTGGTCACGTCCGCATTCGGAAAAGTACGCTTCACGCTCTCCATAAGGTAATCCACATCGTTTTGGGTGGCGCGAATGTCGTCGAGTGGCCCATCCGTATCGGGATCGTAGTCGGTGTCGGTAGTGCCCACTAATGTACGATCAAACCAGGGAATGCTGAAGAACACGCGGTTGTCTGTCTTCGCTGTGAGCACAAAGGCATGCGCCTTACCCAACTTATTGCTGGGCAGAATGAGATGAGTACCCTTCGTCGGGCGCAGCATGGCTTCGGCCTCTGGATTGGCGAGGCGACGGATATAGTCCGACCATGGACCGGTGGCGTTCACAATGCAACGGGCACGCACGAGGAAATCAGATTTCGTGGGTTGCATCGCATCCTTGGCCCAAACCCCGCGAATGCGTCCGGTGCCATCTTTATCGAATCCACGTACATAAGTGTAGTTTACAGAGACCGCGCCATGATGGGCGGCGGAACGCACGTTCTCAAAGCCAATGCGCGCATCGTCCATCACCACGTCGTGATAGACCACGCCGCCTCTGAGGCCCTTGGACTCGAGACGCCCCTCCTCTTGCATCGCCCGCTCACGGCTCAGGATTCGAGTGCCGTGGTTGCGGAATAGCGACAGGCTGTTGTAGAGAAAAACACCGGCCGAGACAGTGACCATCCCGCGCGGGCTCCAGGGATAGATCGGAATCAAAAAAGGCACCGGGGCCGAAAGGTGGGGGCTAAGCAGATCGGAGTGTAGGCGACGCTCCTTGCTCGCTTCGAACACAAGACCTAAGTGGAATTGCTCCAGGTAACGAATCCCGCCATGAAGCAGCTTGGAACTTTTTGAACTCGTGCCCGAGCAAAAATCGCGCGCCTCAATCATCGCCACTTGTAGGCCACGCATGGCGGCGTCACGCGCGATACCGGCGCCCGTGATTCCTCCGCCGATCACCAAGAGATCGAACTCGCGTTCCTGCAGTCGCGCTAAATGCTCCGTCCTGGAGAATAAGGCCATAACTAAATTTTACTCATGATTGAGTCTTTTCCCTACCGAAAAAACTTGAAGGCTCGTCAATAAGGACGCGAAGTCAAGACGCAGATTGCCGTTGAATTCCCTATATACACGAAAGCGGTGTATTTCAGACACCTTTTTGCCAAGCTCGTCGACTAAATCACCCACCTGCTCCCCGCCGAGCGCACTCAGCCGCGGAAAAAGATTCGGGAAACAAAGCTTCTTACTGCCAGACAGAGCGAATACAAAATCCCGCAATAGTAGCTCCCAGGTATCCACAACAATGCGGCATTCGTCTTCCGTCTCCAGCTTCTCTGCCCATTGCAGGGCCCCGGAAGGCACGCGGGGCGAAGCCTCCCACAATTCAAGCAGGCGCTCTCCCGCTTCCCGCTGCAAGGCCAAACCATTTTCCGTCTCTAAGAGAAGCTTCGCCCGCTCCACCGAGCCCTCACTGAAAGCCAAAACCGCACTAGCGTCGGCCAGCTCACTGCCCCCCACCGCCCGCAAAAGCT
>JAKFYM010000174.1:0-3508 GCA_021730855.1 Bdellovibrionales bacterium | reverse complement strand
AAGCTCCGCCTCTTCCAAGGGTGGGAAGCGGATCATTTGGCAACGGGAGTTGATCGTGGGCAGCAGCTCGGCAGGCTCTAAGCAAAGTAGGAAAAAAACCGTGTGGGCTGGCGGCTCTTCCAAAATTTTTAGGATCGCATTGGCCGCCTGCACATTCATCGAGGCGGCGCCTTCGATCAACACAATCCGGCGGCTGGCCTCAAAGGGCGGGAAAGCCAAAGCCTTGGGCAAGAGGCGCACCTCGTCGACAGAAATCACTCCGCCCTCTGGACGCAAGCGCAGAAAATCCGGATGCGCGCCACGCTGGATGCGCTCCAAGCCACCGTCGGCAGAGGGCGAAAATAGAAAATGCGCCAGCCGCTCCACCGTTTCCACTTTTGCGCCCCCCTCGGGGCCGCTGAAGATATAGGCATGGTGCAGGCGATTCTCCTGAAAGGCTTGCTGCAGGCCCGTGAGCACGGTGGCCTTTTTCATTCCAGGAACTCCTGCACTCCGTCCATCACGGCGGCATGAATGGCATCACGGCTTTGGCTAGCGTCTACCACGTAAAAACGTTTTTTATTTTTCTCCACTAGCGCCAGATAGGCATGGCGAACGGCACGGTGAAAACTCAGGGCTTCTTTTTCCATGCGGTCTAGCACGCCTCGCGCCCCCACACGCGCCAAGCCAATGCGCGGGTCAAGATCGAGGAGAAAGGTGCGATTGGGGGTGAGCCCGTCGGTGGCTAGGTCATTCAGTTTCTGCACCACGGCCGGCGGTAGCTTCCGCGCCACGCCCTGGTACACCAGGGAAGAATCCGCAAAGCGATCACAGATCACCACCTTGCCTTTTTTTAGGGCAGGCAAAATAGTGTCGTGAATGTGCTGGGCCCGGCTGGCTTCGTAAAGGAAAAGTTCGGCTAGGGGCACGAGGCCATGCATGCGCGAATCCAAAAGCAGCGAACGGATGCGATTGGCGATCGTGCTCCCGCCCGGCTCACGGGTCACCACCACGGAGTGGCCCCGGCGCTCGAACTCCTGCGCAAGTTTGGCGATTTGGGTGGTTTTCCCAGCGCCTTCGCCCCCCTCAAAAGTCAGAAAGACTCCCGAATAATCAGGGGATTTTGCTTTGCGTCTACTGCCTCTTTTCATAGGAAAACTCCCGCCCCAATGCTATAGCAAGAAAATGGAAAAAAAGCTCTATGACGTCACGGTGGTAGGCGCCGGCCCCGTAGGTCTCTTTGGTGTTTTTTACGCTGGCATGAGGCAGATGTCGATCAATCTCATCGACAGCCTGAGCATGATTGGCGGCCAGCTCAACGCCCTCTATCCCGAAAAATTCATTTACGACATGCCGGGCTTCCCCAAAGTGATGGCCAAGGATTTGGTCAAACAAATGTGGGAGCAAGCCCAGCTCGGCAAGCCCGACCTCCACCTCAACCAAAAAATCACCCGCATCACGCCCGTGGATCAGCCCGAACGCCACTTTCAGATCAGCTGTGAAAGTGGGGAGACCTTTCTTTCCCGTACAGTGATCCTGGCGCTAGGCATGGGAGCCTTTAAGCCCCGCAAGCTCGAAGTGGCTGGCCTGGAGCAACGCGAGGGCGTGAATGTGCACTATGTGGTGAAAACACTCGACCAATACAACCACAAAGACGTGCTCGTGGTGGGAGGCGGAGACTCCGCCGCCGATTGGACGATGGCGCTTAGCCTTCCCGATTCGCACGGAAAAGTGCGCTCCAAGTCCGTGACCATGATCCATCGCACAGATAAATTCGCCGCGCATGAGGCCACGCTCGACCTCCTCCGCACGGCCTCGCACGCGCGCATCCACACCCACACCGAAGTGCAGGCCGTGGAAGACGCAATCGAAGAGGGGCGGAAGAAGTTGCGAGTCACCCTCGTTCAGAACCTCACGAAAGAGACCCGCGACCTCGTGGTCGACGATATCATTGTCTGCGCGGGTTATATCGCCAAGCTGGATTTCGTGAAAGATTCGGGCCTCGAGATGGCCGGAAACTCCATCAAGGTGAACGACCGCATGGAGACGAATATTCCCGGCATCTTCGCCGTGGGCGATGTGGCCAGTCACGCAGGCAAACTCAAACTCATCGCCACGGGTGTGGGTGAGGCGGCGATTGCGGCCAATTTTGCCAAGGTGATGATTGATCCGGCAGCCAAGGCATTCCCTGGGCATAGCACCAGCAAGTTTGAAAAACACTAGAAGCGGTCTTGCTCTGGTGGAATCCTTTCTCATCGAGGCGTCCGACGAGGGCCAGTCAGCGTCCTCTTGGGTGCGGGGCTTGGGCCTGCTCGTGGGCTCGTGGGAAAGCCGCTTTGGGCGCGCCGGCGCGCGAGTGCTGGCCAAGCGCGGTTCGCGCCGAGCTACAGGGCTAGGCGGAAGGATAAGTAAAGCCTGCTAGGTGCCGCTCGCTCCTATCCCGATTGCTGAAAGTTTCGGAACTTATTGTGAGCAGAACAGAGAAGCCGGAGATTTTCGGGTTTGTTGCTGCCGCCTTTGGCGTATTCGACGATGTGGTCAATTTCTAGGGCGTGCCTGCTTGTGCAGCGCTTGCCGTTCTTTTCGTACTCGCATTGGTGATTGGCTCGCTTCCACACAAAGGCTTGGGTGGCTTTGGGGATATAGCGCGTTCTATTTTCTTGCGTTTCCTGCGCTTGGGGCGCCCTGCGAGGCGGCGCATCATCTGCTTTTAGCGCCTTATCTGCGAGGATCTCAATGAGCTTAGCAAGATCTCCCTCATAATTTTGATGCGCCAGGAGGCCTTTGCATTTTTCTAGTTTTTCGAGGAGTTCAGGGCTGGCGTAGAAAGAAAGCTTCACCTTGGCCTCGGGATCATAACGTTCATTAAGCTTCTTTTCCGCCTCCCGGGTGGTGCAGTCATAGAGGCTCTCGAGCACCTCTTCTTTTTCTGCTTTAGGCACGACTCTCTTTTTCTCCTCTCGGCGAAAATGCCCCTGGGCTTCGGCGGCATTGGAGAGCGAGACTTTCCCTTCTTTTATCTTTTCGATCACTTCGGGAATTTCTTTCCCAAGACGCATAGCTTCGATGCGCACCTGCGCTTCGGCCGGAGTATAGAGAAGGAATTCCGTGCAGAAGGCGAAAAGGGAGGAATAACCCTCTTCCAAAAAGAGTTTTCTTTTTTCTACTTCCTGTAAGTAAAGAAGCACTCGAGTGACGATCAAGCGCTCCTGCCCGGTGAGATCTTTTAATTCCTCTAGGAGTTCGTTGTTTTTCTTTTTGCTCAAGTCCATGGGTACCTCCAAATTTTTCCGAAGCTACCATAGGTTTTTCGCTAGGATTTTTACGAAAGGGGAGGCTCCCCAGGAGCGGCGAGAAGAAAATTCGACGAGAAAAAAGAAAGCTGCGATTTACTACTCCTATAGAGTGAATGCGCGCACCTCAAGCGCGGATAAAAATAGAAGCAAGAAAAGTGAGCTCTTGCGCGAAAAAGGCTGTCAAGAGCAGAGAAAGAAAAAATGCAACCCCTCAGTTGGGGGCGAACCGTGAA
>JAKFYM010000265.1 GCA_021730855.1 Bdellovibrionales bacterium | reverse complement strand
AGACAGAAATCACGCATTGCACCAATTGTGACACCCTGCTATACCCCTACCTCTCACCACCCCAAGAGAGGTTTTATGCTTTTCCTATTTAGCTTCTTCAGCTTTTTCGCCTTTGCCGCTAATCCCCAAATCAGCTGCGAGGAAATCGACGTAGAAGAGTTTGGCCCTAATGCCGTGAAATCTAAGATCACCATTGAGCTCGATGCCACGCGCGAGGCGGTGCAGCGACTGCAAATAGAACAAGTCGGCCCCGACGGCGCTCCTTCCCTTATCTTCCTTGCCACTCCGGCCCCTCCCCAAGGCCTCGCGGAATCAGCTTTTCTCCATACCGTGGAGAAAAATGCGATTGATTATATAGACGAGGCCACGAAACGCCCCGAGTACAAATGGGGCATTGAAAACGTAGAAGTGGTCTCGGCCCAGCGCCCTAGCGATAAAATGGCCGTGCGTATTGTTCTCAACGACCATTTGTATTCCGGCACTGCAGGTTCGAGCTTGTTTTATGGCCAGTCCGATTCTGTGCCTAATGGGGAAACCAAAGGCCTAACTAAATCCCCCTTCATGGTGATTTGCTCAGGCGCCGTAAAATTCCCATGATCCCCCTTTTGTGGACGAGCCTCGCCTACGGAGCCCTTTCTTTTTGTGGATCCCTCGATCTTTCGCGAATGGAAAACCGGGAGATTTTCACCCTTATTTTATTGGAAACCGGCCCGAGCGCCCGCGTCCAGTGCGGCTTGCCCAAGGAGACCTTGCCCATCTGCTCCTCCTGTGAGGCAAACCCCTCGGAAGAAATCATGCGCCATCTCCGGCCGGTTTTGAGTGAGCCCGCCCACCGCGCCTGGCATGCTGACTGGCATAAGATTCGAAGAAATCCCCCTACCCCGGAAGAGTTTCGGGAATACCAACGGCAAGGCGTGATCCCTTCCGATGCCCGTCGAGAGGAGTTCCTGGCTGCCCACAGGGTGGGCAGAACTGGCGCAGGCGAAGACGGCGGAACCCTAGCGGGCGAAGATTTTTTCTATATGCATCGCTTGATGCTGAAGATGAATCAGGTAGAACTCGCCGCGGCCCATCTGCCCTGCATCGCTCCCTGGACGGACCTCCCCACTTCGGTAAGGGACCCCAACTGGCCTGCACCGAAGCTATGGCAAAGCGCGGGCCAGGAAGCTGCAGCCGAAGCTGAGCTTCTTCTTTTAAGGAATCGTTTAGCAAAACTGCGAGATCCCACGAATATAACTCGCGCTTCGCTCAATGACTTTGGTTTACGTGTAGAAGCGGGCCTTCATCAAAGCCTCCATGAATTCTATCGGTCTCAGCCCCGCTGTTCCCCAGAAGCTCTAGACCAAGGGGTCTGCGATGATCTTCTGCCCCCCGAGAGCTCGCTCTTGAACAAATATTTTCCTAAAATTCATGGCTTAGTCGATGAACTCTTAGGTGCTTGGTTAGAGGCACATGGGATGGAGGAAATTGCCCGCAATTGCGAGGGCCGCCCCCATTGTTATGAGTGGCGAGGCACATGGGTCGGGAAGTATCCTGTAGCCACCGAGCAGCCTTAGTACTCCACCACGTGAACCGCAGAATCCTGCAGGGCCGTGCGCCGCTTGTCGTAGCGCTCAATCATGAGGGGCGAGCTCCAGCCCGCCATCTGCTGCACAGAGCGGTGGCTCGCGGCATGGTCGAGGGCATTGGAAATACAAGTGGCCCGGCAGGAGTGCGGGCTCACGCGCCTGTCCACCCCCGCCTTCTGGGCATACTTTCGCACCATATAGTAAATGGACTGCGAATCGATGGGCTTGTTCATCACCTTGGTGAGATTGTTCTTCACGGGGGCAAAAAGGAAATCCTCGTCCCCGATATGGATCCCCCGTCTATATAGATAGCGCTCCAGCAGGAGCACCATTTTATCCGGAACCGGCAAGAGCCGCTCCTTATCGCCCTTTCCCGGCACACGCAGGGTGAGGATGGTGCGCTCGCCCACGCGGCTCCGCCCTAGGTGCTTGGCTTGAAGCGCCACCACTTCCCCACGGCGCAGGCCCAAATAAAAAAGGAAGTGCAAGATCACGGAATGCATCATGCCCGAAGCGGATTTTTCATTGGGCAGTGTGAGGATACGCGCCACCTCCTCATCACTAAAGGCTTGGGTGGGAGACTCTGTTTTGGCGCGGAAGTTTTTGATCCATAGGGAGGGGTTTTCTTTTACACGCCCCCGGCTTTGCAGCCAGGAGAGAAAGCTTCGAACCGTAGCGAACTTACGATTGGCGGAAACTCGCGTGAGCCCGGCCCCACCTTCATAGTCCGGCTTCACCATCCACTCGCGGTAGGCCAGCAAGGCATCAAAGCTCTCGCCGCTTACCTGTTCGGCGCGAAGGTAGCCGATGAACTGTTTGAGGTCACCCTCATAGGCGCGCTGGGTGTGGTGGGAGCGTTGGGACTGGATGAAACGCTGCGCTTCTTGGATGATTTGGCCCTTGAGCCAGGGTTCCCCGCCTATAGAAATCGCTTCTTGTGCCGCAGCGCCTTCTTCGGTTTCCTCCAGTTCGAAAAGCTTGTGCCCTACCCCTTCCTTTTTTGTGAACTCAGGAAGGAGCGGCTTCTTAGCCCCGAAAACCCACAAAGACGACAGCCAGGAGGTGATCCAAACCCATATTTTCATCAAAAACCCCTCATATATATATGATAACTAAACTTATCATAAGTAAAAAGGGGTTTCTTCGAATCGCAGCCCAGGTCACGCGCCTGTTTTGGCCGGTAGCATCACACTCAGAGATCTGTCTCTTGGTCGCAGTATTGTTGGTTGAAGTCGCGCAGCCTTCGCTTCTCTTCCAGCAGCAAGTTCGACGCGGGCGCTCTGCCAGTCCCCGCTTGTGCCGCAATCAGTCGGTACTTTCGTTGGTTGTTCGCGCAGGCCACCTTCCGGGTCGCCACAAACTCTTCCGCCAGCGCCACCGGGTAAGGTTTTCCAGCAAAGCTGGAGGTGAAGACCACGGGTTCGGCGCTCACTTCTTTCACGGCCCGCAGCAGCCCCGCCGGTGCCTGCTTCCACCACTTGCCGAGCGCGTAATAGTCCTGGCGCGCTCGCGCTACGGCAAACGCCCCCTTTTTGTCCCGATAACGTGCGCAAAGGGTATGTTCAGGATAGGCCGCAAATTTCTTTTGGAGGGCCCAGGCCACTTCGCACTCTCTTTGTAGGGCGATGAGCTCGCCCCCCTCTCCCTCAATCCCACTCTTCACAAATTGCTCTAGGTCAAAGCCTGGCCGGTAGGGGTCGAGGAGCAGCTTCTCCGTAAAGTGAACCAACTCATGAGCTAGATCGACCACCGCCTCTGCCAGAGACAAGGCCCCATTCAAGGTGATCTCGTGGCGAAGCTCCACCCGATCCCCTCCATCCACCAAAGAATAGGTGCGGGCAAAGGTGCTTTCCGTATAGGAAGCCTTGCCCACATGCAGGTGCTGGCGAAAATCAGGGTCCTTGCGCTCGGCCCTGGCCACGAGCTTTTTGCCTTCGGGCACTTGCTCGAGCAAAGTCACGAGCTGGGGGATCCCGCCGCGCCACGGACCTTCCCAGGCGGGGGCAGCGGCAGTTGTGCGTAGAGGTGAGAGAAGTAGAACCAAGACGAAAAGGCGCATCCTCTTCTATCGGCATCTCTTGGTCGGATGTTAAAAAGTTCGCCAGGAAAATCACCCCTTCGCCCCGACCTGCCTTTTTGGGGGGCCCAATAAACACCTTTAGTATCAATGACCTAGCCAACACTCTTCCGGGGGCACCCCCTGTCTCCGCCCTGGCACACCCCTTGCTCTTATGGGGGGGCCCCCTAAAGGGGCTTGAACTTTTGTTGTGGAGATACGAATGCGGTTGTTCAGTTCAATATCGAAATCGTCTGTTGCGTTAGGAATGGCAATTCTTCTGGGCTTTGGTGTCACTGCGAATGACGCATTTGGCATAGCCGAGGGCCTGAAAACTGCCATTAAACAAAATAAGTCGGAACCCGTGCGTCTCTTGCGCAATTGGGGCCTCGACAATAGCGAATACCCCTCCCACATCAATGCCCGTAAGGCCTGGAAGATCACCAAAGGGAAGAAATCCATTCGTGTCTGTGTGGTCGATACCGGAATCGACGCCACCCATCCCGATTTGAAAGACAATATCTGCCGTAAATCTGGATCCGATGAATACGGCTATGATTTCGTGCTCAACCGCAAAAATCCTGGCGATTTCCACGGCCACGGCTCGCACGTGAGCGGCATCGTGGGCGCCACCGCCAAAGCCGAAGCCGGCGCCTCTGGCGTGGCTCCTAATGTTTGCATCATGGCCGTGCGCTACTATTCCGACACCGCCAGCGGCGCGCAGAACCTCAACAATACCGTGAAGGCCATCAACTACTGTGTGGACAACGATGCCGACATCATCAACTACTCTGGTGGTGGAGCCGAATACAGCGCCTCCGAGATGAAGGCGATCCAGCGCGCCGAAGCCAAAGGAATTTTGTTTGTGGCCGCCGCCGGGAACGAATACCAAAACACGGATGAAGACGGCAATTCGTACTACCCCGCCGCCTACGGCCTCTCGAACATCATTTCCGTGGCCGCCACCAATATCAAAAACGAACTGCTGCCTAGCTCGAACTGGGGCAAGAAGCATGTGCACGTGGCCGCGCCCGGTGAGCACATTTTCTCCACCCTGCCAAAGGGCCGCTACGGCTACCTAACCGGAACCAGCCAAGCCACAGCCTTTGTCTCTGGCCTCGCCGCCCTCATCTTGAGTGAGAACAAAGACCTCACCCCTTCTGAGGTGCGAGACATCATCATGAAGTCCGCAGACCGGATCAAGAACTTGGAAACCAAGATCGCTTCCGGCGGGCGCATCAACGCCTACTCGGCGCTTCAGCTCACGCTGGCTGGCCGTACGGAAGACCGGGAAACCACGGTGGCCGAACTAGACCAATCTAGCCCTTCGGAGCTTAAAGCTCGTCGAAACGCCGCTCAACGTGAAGTGGCCTTTCACTAAATCATCAAAGCATCGCAAAAATAAGGCGTAAACAAAGCGCCATGCCCAAGAGAATCCAGCCCATGCGCGCCACCCCGCTCGCGGTGGGTAGAAATACCCACCAGGCTGGAAGCTCAAATCCCTTTTTTCCCGCCCGCTCCATCTGCACCGCCGCCAAGCTCTCCAGGCGCGCGAGCATGAGATCGGCCACTTCGGCCTGCCAGCGATTTTCCTCAACTAGCATCATCACCGAGCGATGGTCGCGGTAGCGCGCGCAGGCCTCGGCCACAAATTCCAGGGCCAGGGCCTGCGTAAGATAAGCCGCATGGAAGGCGGGATCGGAAAAATGCTCCACCACTTTCGCCCATAGCTGCCACTCGATCTGGTAGCGGGCCGCAATGGAACTGACCGTGTTTCCATCGGGGATTGCCTGAAAGGCCACGAGCGGAGAGCTTGGCTCCTCGGCCACCACTTCCTTTTCTTCCACCAGCCGCCCACGCCCCAGATTAATATTCCCGCATTTTTGGCAGAGTGACGACTCCTGACCCCCCGCAATAAGATAGAGGTGGCCACAATCACTGCACTGAATTTCTTGGCGGCCGTAGCTTGGCTGGGTACCATGGGTTTCCATGAAACTAAGATTACCACATAAGGCCACGCTCTGGACAATCCTCGGCGGCTTAGCCTACGTCCTGTGTTTCCCGCGCTGGGATTTGCCCGTGCTTTCCCTGCTCGTGATGCCTTGTTGGATCTTCGCCATCCGCGACCTCCGCTCCCGCCGCCACGCCCTGGGCATGGGCTTTCTCCTCTCCGCCATGGTGGCTTGGGGCGGATTTCTGTGGATTCTCTATGTCACGCAATACTACGGCAACCTCCCCTTTGCCGCCGCCCTCACGCTTCTTCTCCTCTATTGTTTGGTGGCCGCTCCCCAAATGGTGGCCTTTTTCTTCCTGGGCGAGCGCTTGCGCTTCCGCATCGAGCGCCTCCCCCTATTTCTGCGGCCGCTCTATTGGGCCGCCCTCTACACTGGCCTGGAGTACCTGGCGCATTTCCTCAAAATCTTCCCGGAAAACTTAGGCAATACCCTGATCGCCTTCCTGCCACTGGCCCAGGCCGCAAGCCTCGGGGGCGCCAGCCTACTCACGTTTTTTGCCGTCTGGACGGGCGCCTCCCTCGCCTATACGCGCCTGGCAGGCCGGCGCGGCTGGCCCTCACTTGCTGCCGCGGTGGCGGTGCTGGTGGCCGCCTATGCCTGGGGCCAGGCCGAGATTCAGCGCCTCGAGACGGCGGCGGTGGCAGGGCCTGCCCTACGCATTGGGATTGTCCAGCCCAGCACGCCGGAGATGGAAAAGCTCAGCGAGCGCATGCCGATTCGCGAGGCTTTGAGCGTCACCCTCCGCCACCTCTTTGTGGGCACCGAAAAAGTGGCCGCCGAGAAGCCGGATCTCATTTTATGGTCCGAGACGGCCTATCCTTTGCAGTTTTCAGCCCCTGGCCCTGATGCCCATGCCCTTCAAGGATATGCGAACCTAGTGACGGGGATGGTGAAGCGCACGAAAGTGCCCTTGCTTTTTGGCGCCTACGAGGGTGAAGGCACACTCGATTTTAATGCTGCCATTTTGCTCGGCCAAGATTCCGCCCATGTGGGCAGCTATCGGAAACAAGTTTTATTGATTTTTGGGGAGTATATGCCCTTCTCGGGCCTCTTCCCCGCCTTGAAAGGCCTCAATCCGCAGATGGGTGATTTTGGCCGCGGCCGCGGGCCCTACCCTTTGCCCTTTTCCTATAGCGGGGGCACCGTGCCCTTGGGCATCAACATTTGCTACGAGGCCATCATGCCCGAGTATATGCGCTCCCTCGCGCGCAATGGCGCCCAGGTGTTTGTGAACCTCACCAAGGATTCCTGGTTTGGCAATACTTTCGAGCCCTGGCAACACTTCCAGCTCACCGCCCTGCGGGCGATCGAACACCGGATTCCCCTGGTACGCTCCACCAATACCGGCCTCTCCGGCGTGGTGCTCGCCACCGGAAAAACCCAGCTCTTGAGCGATCCCTATGTGGAAAAAGCCGAGGTCTTCACTCTCCCTTACTCCGCCAACCCCAAGCCCACCCTCTATACTCTCCTTGGGGAGTGGTTCGCCTGGCTGTGCCTAGGAATCAGTGTAGGATTCACCGTTTGGGCCTTTAGAAAATAAGGCCTTCTGCCGAACCGTTTTCTATGGTGATTCGCGCCCTAGAGCCCCTAGTCCAATCCCCCGCTCCCGCAAAGAGGAAACTCTTTTACCGACGGGCCGCCGCCTATTTGCTCGACCTCACCTTCATCTACGCCTTCACGGTGACCACGATGATCGGCTTTGTCTCGCTCTATGTGCATATCCGCTTAGATGGAGATCTCACCCAGCTACCAATGGTCGTCAACCACCCGCAAACAAAATTCATTGCAAGACTCGCCAACGCTCTCTACTATTTCTCTTATTTCACCCTGGCCCACTGGTACTTTGGCCAGACTTTCGGCAAGTGGTGGTTCCGCCTCCAAACCAGAAACCAAGACGGCTCCGGCATGACCTTCCTGCGCTCCCTGGCCCGCAGCTTTTCTTATCTGCTCAGCGGACAGCTCACCCTAGGCATAGGCTTTCTGATTGCGCTCTTTCGCAAAGACGGCAAGACTCTGCACGACCTATTGACCACCACCTGCGTGATCGACACGCGTCCGCAGCTCGTGGCGCTGCCTGCCCCGAGCGAACGTCAGGCCGCCTAAGAACTGGCCGCTTTGCCTGATTCATTTTAAAATTTGTTTTTTATCCACAGGCAAGGGGGCCGGCTTAGGTAGCAGCCGCTCTACCTTTAGATCAAACCCCAGGCCTAAGATCTTTCCGTATTGCTTGAATGGAAACGTGGCCACGAGCTGAAAAAAAGTGAAGAGCCCGAGCATCACCGCCGCCGCCGAATAGGTCTGCATCATTCGGTAATTGAGCGCCGATCGATAACGTGGCGCTTGCACGAAGAGCAGGGCAAAGGGCACAAAGAGCAAAAAAAGCTGCACGAAAAAAAGCAGTCCCACGAGCGAGTGGATGCTCAAGACCTTGCGCACACAGGTGGGATCACAGCCGGGACGGGAAAAGAGCGCCAGCACATCAGGATTGTGCAGCACCCAGGCATTCCAGAGGCCGAACAGCGAGAGAAAAAGCGCAATCGAAAGGGGGAAAAGAAGCGGCAGGGCGAAGGCCGTGGGCTCGCGCAAGCACAGGCGCAGGAACATTCGCATCATGCCCAGCGAGCTGATGCTGGTGCGTGGCTGGTCGAGGAGCTCTGGGGGCAGGTCTTCGAGCGTGATCAGGCAGTCGCGCTGCCCAGAAAAATACTCAATCGCAAAGCGGTGATTGCCGCCAATGCCCACCAAGGGGCGGTATTCGATCTGGTAGACCTTCACCACCTGCGGCAGCGGCAGGGCGAAGGGCGCGCGCTTTAGGGCATGCTCGAGAGGATAATGGTCCGAGCCCAGCCAAAAGGCAAAAGCCCCGAGCCAGCGAGGACGCACCACCACTACATCTTTGTGTTTCACTCTTCTATTATCGCATAAAGCCAAGCGCGGCGGGAGCTGTGCAGGGACTAGGCGGCTAGACTTTCGACAGTTAGTAAATATGGATAGTTTAGATCAAGGCGCAGCCCCTAAGGGCTTGAGCTTGCAGGCATTTTCTTGCCAGGGGCGGGGAAGTATTTTATAGTCAGGGAAAGGGGCTTTTTATGTTTGGACTCTCTGGCGAACACATTCTTGTACTCTTGGTGATCCTCCTGATCTTTGGCCCCAGGCGGCTGCCTGATCTGGGCCACAGCATTGGGCGCACGATCAAGAACTTCAAGGATGGCTTGAACAACCCGGACTCGCCCAAACCCCAGCTCGATGAGCGCACCGGGGAGATCGAGAAAGAGATAGAAAAAGACAAGACCTAAGCGCTCGGCCCTGAGGTTGGCACTTCTTCTCCCCACAAAACAAAGAGCTTAAAAAAGGCAGCCCTGGCTGCCTTTTTTGTGCCCGCTTAATGCAAAAAGTTCGCTTTCCCGTCTCCACCCTCGCGGAGCTGCCCGCGTCGGTAGCGCTGCACCAGGGAGGGGTCGTTGGTCGGAAAATTATAGATCACCCTCCAGCTCTCGCGCTGGTCTTCGTTATTGTCGTAGGTGCAGATCACCACGTAGGAAACGTTTTCTTCCGCCTGGGAGATCAGGGTTAAGAGCGTATTGTCACCCTCGTCTTGCAGCTCCCAGACCTCATCGGGGTTCTCAATCGTCTGGTCTAAGAGATGCGTATATTCCTCGAAACTTTCAGGAGAAATGTCCTTGGCATTGCGGTGCCGGAGCATTTCTTCCTCGATCGCGTCGCCCTGGCGGGCCAGGAAATCGTCGGTGAGCACGGCGCTCACGCCCGCCTCTCCCGAAGGCTCCTCGGCCTCCTCCTGCATTTCCATTTTTTGTCCCCGACGGAAATCTTCTACGAGCTTTTTGTCGCGAGTGGGGAACGACAGCAGGATATAGGTGGGCTCCTGGCCCAGGCAGAAACACATCACGATATAGGTGAACTTCCCGCCCTCATTCGTGAAGTTGGAAAGGAAATAACTCACCTTCTCGCCGTTCTCCATCACATCTTCCCAGAGCTCGTCGGGATGAGAGAGGCAAAGGGGCGCGTAGCTTTCGTATTCATTGAAATCGGCTTCGGGGATATCGTGCGGATCGCGGAAATTCATCATCTCCCGACGATAGTGTTCCGCCATCGGGTCGTAGTAGGTGCGGATGCACTTCTCCGAGCAGAAAAAACGATTTGTGTTTTCCTCGACGTAAACGACCTTTTCTTCCGCGCCCAGCGGGCAGCGGCAGCTCTGACAAAAGTCGCTGTATTTAAAGCGTTTTTTGCTCATAAAGGCTAGTCCCCTCTTTTTTAATATAACATGAGCCGCTTGCGGATTCCCGCCTTTCTTCGCTACACTAAAAGACAGGGGAAAGGGCCTCACGGACGGGGCCCTAGAAACTGCATGGAAGGCGGTTTCATGATCTACGTGAATCAAGAGCAACTGGACCAGGTGAAATACCTGCTCGAGCAGTCGGCGGTTGGTAATCATCTTTTGTTTGATGACAAAACCATTCACCGCATCGCCCTGCGCATTGGCCAGCAAGAAAGCCGCGATGAACGCCAGGAAAAAGCCGAGCAATTGCTCGAGCAGATGATCCTGCGCCCCACCCTCAGCAGCAAGCGCGCCTTTCTCGAGGGCCTCGACCAACAGACTTATGAAGACGTGGCACGGATCTATTTCAATATCGTGCAGAACTCCGCTCAGGAGAAACAAGCCTTTAGCCACTGAGGAGGACGAATGGACGTCGACAAGGTGAGCACTTCGGAATTCCAGGCGCAGCAGCTGGCCAAAAAGAAACGCGAGCTAGAGACGGAAGAGAACTCTCTCGCCCTCGAAAAGGCCCGCATCATTCGCGAGCGTGACAAAGTGGCCGCCGCGGAACACGAGAAGGCCGCCAAGGAAGTGGTGGCGATCTCCAAGCAGGGCGCCCGCCAGGTAGAACTCACGAGAAAAATGAATTCCGATTTCGTGCACTCCCTCAACGAGAACAACAATAAAACGCACGAAGCCCTCGCCCTCAAGACCGCCGAAGAAATCAAACGCATCCAAGGGGACTCGGCCAAATTGATCGACGACCAGCGCGCCTCGAGCATGGAAAAGGTGCGGTTTTTCACGAGCCAGGGGGAAGACCCCTTCTACCGGATCAAGACCATGAACCCCACCCTCACGGAGTCCGACAAGGAGTACTCCGTGAAGGTGGCCCTGCCCGAACACGAGGCCCAGAACTTATTCATCTCCGGCGAGGGGCAGACGCTAAAGCTCTCGCTCTCCCGCCGCTTCCAGGACCAGCTAAAAGACCTCGAGGCCCAGCGCACGACCAAAACTAGTAGCTACCAAACAGTGGTGGAGTTCGTGGAGATTCCCGGGGCTTTTGACGCGAAAAAAATCCATCGCGAATATGAAAATGGGCTGGTGACGATTCATGTGCCGAAGGCCGGCCTCACTTCGGTGGACTTGCCTCCGATGCCCTCTGTGGAAAGTTAAAAGCCGCACTGGGTAGTTTCCAATGCGGCTGTATTAATCATTTCCTGTCCAATAAAAACTATTTCTTCTTCGTTAAGCTCTCGAGCTCTTGCAATAAGAAACGCAGCTTCTCGTGCGCGTCGGTGAGCTCGGAAAGATTCTTTTGCAACTTGCCCAAGGGACGCATCTCTAGGCGCTTGGCTTTTTCTTCGGCCTCGCGCACGCCCATGGGCACGGCGAAGGGGCGTTCGGTTTCGAGCTTAGGAGCTTCGTAATCGGCCACGTCCGCTCCGTCTTTGATCACGCGGGGGCGTTCCACCACAAAGGGGGCATCGATCTTTGCGTCTTTCGCTCGTTTATAGAGAGAGAAAATGTTCGAGTAAACAAAAGTTATTCCCTGGGACCTATCTAAATATGCCGACATCCGCTTCTACCTCATTCGTTCGTTCACTGAGCGCCGTCCCTCCAATTAGGGAACGCGCCACTGCCACTTCCTGCAACAACTCATGAGTTGCAACCTGGATGCCATTCCCCCCAAGGCCCGCAAAATAAGGGATTGGGGCGAAAACCGCAGCGAAATCAGCCCCCCTCCTCCGCCCTGACCAAAATATCGGCAGAGCCTACTGTCCACTTTCTTTACACCTGATTAAGGACTAAATGCCGGGACGCAATGATCCGATAAAGCTCTGTCATATTATGGGAGCAGAAAAGATTGAAACTTTGCCCATCGCGGGAGACGACCCGGTAAGCCGTTCCTTGAACGAGTTCTACCAGGAGCTTGCCCCCGAGAATAAAGAGCCCTACGTGGGCCTTAAGCTGCATTTGATCCGTCCTGACTCCATCCCCTCCGTCTCCTTCTTCGTCAAACGTGGCAAGCGCTACCGCATCTTCCGCAACCAACAGGAAGCCTTCTCCGCCTTCGAGATCAAGGCCCTGCTCGATGCCGGGATCGAACGCATCTACCTCTCCCGGGGTGACTCCGGAACGATTCGCCAATATTTGGAGACATTTCTCTCCGCATCCTCGGCCCAGCCGCAGATGCCGATGGAAGCCCAGGTGAGCCTGGCGCGTTCGGCCGCCGTGCGCATCACCGAAGAGCTCTTCCAGGATCCCAGTCCCGAGAATATCCGCAAGGGAATGAAGGCCGTCTCCGGTTTCGTGAACATTCTCCTGCGCGATCCCAAGGCCTTTTATCACCTCATTCGTCTCTCCTCGCACGATCCCTATACGTACCAGCACTCTGTGGGCGTGGGCCTCAATGCCATCGCCCTCGGCAAACGTCTCAAGCTCTCCACCGAGCAAGAGCTGATGGACCTTGGCATTGCCGGGCTCTTGCACGATATCGGCAAGACGCGCGTGCGTCCGGAAGTGATCAATAAGCCCGGCCCCTTGGATAAGGTGGAGTGGGACGAGATGCGCCAGCACTCCTCCTGGGGCTACGAGCTCTTAAAGGACAACCGCGACGTAAGCCAGCGCGCGAAACTCGGCGTGCTTCACCACCATGAGGACAACTCGGGCAGCGGCTACCCGCACGGCCTCACCGAGAACCAGATCTCCATCTTCGCGAAGATCATCACGATCGCCGACATTTTTAATGCTCTCACTACTGACCGCACCTATTCCAAAGCAAAGTCGCCCTTTGATGCCTTTAAGCTCATCCAGTCGGCGATGATGCATAAAGTAGACAAACAACTCTTTGCCGAGCTCGTCTTGATCTACGGCGGAAAGCTGGACTAAGCATGAAAATCTCTCTCTTGTTTTTGCTATTTTCCCTCCATGCGGCCGCCGAAGGCTTTTTGGAAGTGCCCATAGGGGCCTCGCGCGGCAACGATCCCACGCAAGCCCCCCCCACGGCCCGCAACGGCCTGGCTGGCCTTAATTGGGAGCGCCCCACTCCGGCCGACCTCGGACAAGTCCCCATGGTGTTTCCGCCGAATTCCACGGATCGCCGCGTGCTCGAGGATGCGCTCATCAAACAGTTTCAATCGATGCGCGAACAACAAATCAAAGCCCTGGTGCGCCAGGTTGCTCGCGATGCCAATCGCCGCATTCCCTGTCTGGAAGAAGATTCCGCCCTGGGCCTGGAGAAAGCGCTGACCCAGGCGAACGAATACCGCGTGAGCTGTTTCGCGGGTCGTGAGAATATCACCCATGTGCTCCAGTTTCGTGTCCGATCCACCACCGCTCCCGAGGGCTGCGGCTCCGACACCCAGATCCGCGCGCTTTTTGATTCCTCGAGCACCTATCATCCGCAGATGGCCTTAGGTCTCTGGAATATTTTGCTATCCCAATGCCGAATGAATGCAGAGCCGGTTCGGGTGAATCACGATGCGGCCGTTGCCTCGAGCGCGCAGCAATATGTCACCTACCAGGCACCCACGGCAGCGTGGATCAATGAGACATTGCAGTCGGATCGCTACAGCAATCTACGCTCTATTTTGGGCCTTCAAAATCCAGCGGTCAGCACGGAAGATCGGCCCAAGGTGGATGTTCCGCGCGTGACCTTTGGCAATCCGAACAATCCGGTGGGCCCGCCTCGGGACCGTTCTGGCTCGCGGCCAGGTAACTAGATTTTTTCTCTGCCCTTGAGGCTGGAAGCGCGCCGAAACAGCGCGGAGGCTGCTTTTGGCGCCGGCACGCGAGTGCTGGCAAAGCGCGGTTTGCGCCGAGTTACAGGGCTGAAGTAGGTAACGCCTTACGTGCCGCTCGCGACTATCCCGATTGCTGGAAATTCCGGAACTTATTGTGAGCAGAACCACTGCTGTCCGGTTTATTTCGCAGTGAGTGATTGAAAAAGGCCTGATTTCCTAGGAGAAGTAGAGTTCGACCAAGAACAAAACCAATCCAAGCAAAGCAGGCCCTATGGCGCAAAATACCGTAT
>JAKFYM010000322.1 GCA_021730855.1 Bdellovibrionales bacterium | reverse complement strand
GAGCATCCCGATCGATTTGGCTGGCAGCACATTTTTCGATAATCTCCGCCAATCCATTAACATCTTTTTCCTCGTCCAGAGGATATTGCAGATCAAGTCCATGTTGGTTTAGAAAGGCGATGGCTGTCAAAGCCCCGGTGCGCTTGTTCCCGTCCATGAAAGCGTGGGCCTTCACCAGATAAAAACATAAGGCACCTGCAACCTTTGCCATTCCTCCGAGCGCAAACGGATAAACGCCTGGATAAAAAGCCGTAGAAATAGCGCTTTCGATTTTCCCTGAATCATAGCAATGGTGAGAATTTCCACCCTCTTCGCAAACAAGCTTATTTACGGCGATCACCGCTTCCGCCGTCGGAATAAAAATCCGCGTCACTTCAGCTTATCCATCGCATTCTTATGCTTCTTAAAAGCTTTCTTGGCGGTGCTCAAAAAATCTTTGGCATCAACGGGAGAAAGCTCAATGGTTTGCGGCTCGGAAATAAATTTCTCCACGGCCAAATTCACCAGTTGAGTAAACTTGATGTCATTTGAATCCAGATACTTTTCCACTTTTTTTTCCAGATCTTCATCGAATCTGACGGTTTTAGGCAGGCCCATAAAAATCTCCTTATGCTTGTATTTATTATACTACAAATGAATACAAAAGAACACATTGTATGTAACATGCTGAAATTGCGATGGATTTTTAGAATTGGACCGCGTGATGAAACTGTAGTTTATGGATAAAAATGACTAGTAAATACCAGAACTTGCGCTCCCGGAATCGTCACCTCCACTTCAGACTTTGCCGCTTCGAAACCAGCCAAAAAATAAGAAACACGTAAAATCAACTAGTTCCCAGTGCGTAGTTGCGGCTTTGAGAACTAGGTCCACGGCTAAATCCGCGCAAATAGACACCGAAAGCCACCTCGGCTAAAAACTTCCCATGGAACTCAAATCGCACGCACTCCAAACAGACCAAATCTTTGGTCGATTTTTTGGTGAGGTGTTTGATCGCGGCACTCATATGGCTGTGAAAACCCCTTCGCGACCAAATTATTTTTGGGGAAACTACGTAGTCATGCCCGAGCCTCCCGTCGATGGTTGCCTTGCAAATTGGTTAGCCATCTACAATTCTGAGTTTGATTCCCGAAAGCAGGGGTTCATCACTTTCGCTATCGACTCTCCCGACGGCAAGCTTGGGGCGGCTAAGGAGTTTCAAGACTTTGGCTTTCGCTGCTACACCAATAAAGTCTTAGTAGCCTCTTCAGTTAACGCCCCTCCCAAATTTAATACATCTGCCATCATTCGTGAGATCAGGCACGATTCGGAATGGGAACAACTGGTAGACGTGCACTACTCCGACGAGTGGTACCTTAATCCCGATGCACAAATTCCTTTTCTTAAGGATAAGCTTAAAGATCTACGAAAAATGTGTGAGGCGGGTCTAGGTAAGAGATTCGGCGCTTTTCTAGACGACAAAGTCGTAGCCGATCTTGGCATTTACACATCCGGAGAAATCGGCCGCTTCAATGAAGTAGCTACTCATCGCTCCTATAGAAGGCAGGGGCTTTGCGGAACACTTGTCTACCGATCAGCGCAATACGCTCTTGAGTCAATGGGAGTTAAAAACTTGGTTATGGAGGCTGATGAATCCTACCATGCTGCCGCCATCTACGAATCGATAGGATTCAAGCCAAGCCAACGTTTGGTCGGATTCGAATGGTTTGATCCGGCCATTCATGGTTAACTGTCGCGGTAGTAATTTGTAGTATTGTTCGTCGGAAAAGACGATGTGGAGCTGGGACCTGCATCACCTCCATCACAAAATTTCAATAGAATAAACAAACTCGCAAAGCACCGAGCTTCGAACGGAGGCGCGGGACTCCCCTCCTTGCAGCCTTCGCCAACATCGTTTTTTCTCCCCATTCTAGAACGACATTACATAGCCGCTAAACCATTGCCCCTGCCTTTATGAGAACAAACGGAAAGTTTTTCCATCGCTCTCGCAAGTGGCGCTCTCTAGGTCAAATCATCCATTCGCTCGAGTGCCTACCGAACCCAGCGTCGAGCCGCCAAAAAATACAGCAGGGCAATCACGATCGCGCAAGGCACTCCCCAGGTGACTAGGGCAAAGGCCGGCTTCCAGAAATACTCTATCTCCCACGGACTCCCAAAGGTGGTCTGGTGAAAAAGACCGTGAAGCACAAAGTTTGCTATCGGGCCAAGAATGGCTCCGGCCAAGTAGGCGAGCCCCAACACTTGTACCGTTTTGAAGAGGGTGGGCGGAAATAAGCGCGGCTGGCGATCCGCGTATATGGCCACCGCGATGGCGGCTAAGTATCCGCAGGCCACGGCCGTGAGGACACGTCCGTCGTTTAACAATACCCCCACATTTCCGAGGGTAATAAACATTGCCACGAAGGGAATGAGGAGCAACCCGATGATTGTGCCAAGGAGGTAGTAAATTTTTCTCATGGAAGGTTTATACCATGCGGGAGGTGGGTAGGCGAGGGCGATAGAGGAATGGCGCGCGCTTCTGCGCACGCTGATGGCCGCGTGATTACGTAGCTGCTAAACCATTGCCTCTGGTTCTACGCGAGTAAATGGAAATTTTCTATGCTTGTTGCTGCAGGCTCTTTCGTTGAATAACTGGGACAGCTGCTCATTGAAGCCGTTCTCGTGGCGTAGTTGCCGGCTTAGGACGGAGAGAATGAGACGAAAATCAATCGATTCCAAAATCCAAGAGGTAGTGGTTCTATGATTCCAGCTGTCTCGAAGAGTTAGATTTCAGGTGCGGAAGAGGCGGTTGCTTACGGCTAGGAAATTTTCCTTCATACACCAATAGGTCGCCGGGCTGGCAATCAAGGGCGTTGCATATCGTCATCAGCGTGGAAAAACGGATGGCTTTGGCTTTTCCTGTTTTCAACAAAGATAAGTTTGTTTCAGAAATATTCACCTTCGCGGAAAGATCTTTTAGCCTCATATTTTTTTCGGCTAGCAGCACCGCCAGACGACATTTTATTTCGCCCATGACTTAGACCGTCTCATCTAGCTCTGCTCGCATTTCTACATTTTCCTTGTTTAAGGAAATAGTTACGTGAAGCAATAATAGATAAATGAGCGGCATGGAATGACTCATTGGGATGAGAAGCCATTCAGAGTAGTGGTGCACTCTCTCGGCTGCCGATTGAATGATTGAATCAATATCAGAGAAGTCCTTGGAGATATCTGAATGCGGACGCAATGAAAGTATTTGGTTAACTACGTTCAGGGCAAATTGAATGAGCAACCACTTTCTTATTTTTTGCACCTCAGGTTGAGCACTTAGGTGAAAAATTTCATGCTTGCCATATTTTGTGAGCAGAGAGGCAAGCTCACGAAAGATGATGAAAGAAGGAAGGAACCCAAAAAAAAGAAATGAAGAATAGAGCAAAACCGAACTAGTAAGTTTTAAGATAAAATCCAAATTAGGTGCCTGAGCCAAAACAAAGCTAGTGGTCCAGAAAACAGCCGCGATGACAACAAAAGGAAACCACTGATTGAGGCGACTCAGAAGAACTAAAGGGGTAAGGGTTTTATTTCTCATGGCGGTGGTGTACCTAAGCCACTCATGATTCTCAACGAATAATTTATGATAATCGTAAATTATTCAGCCTTTATCAGTTCCTTGCCTCAGCACAGGCTTCCGTATTCGCACCTTCCTCATGAAGGGAAAGCACTTCTTTAGCATCCCGATATCTCTACCTCAGCGGCAAACGCACCAAAAACACCGCGCCCTCTCCGGCCGCGGACTGCACGCTGATCGTTCCGTGGTGGCGCTCCACGATCTGTTTCACAATAAACAAGCCGAGCCCAAGGCCGCCCAGGCTTTTCGAGGCCGTGGCCCTATGGAATTTTTCAAAAATTCTTTCTCTCTCCTCGGGCGGAATTCCGGGGCCTTGGTCGGCCACTTCCAAGAGAGCAAAAGGGCCTTCCGTCGTCACACGCACGGTGATGGGCTTTCCACAGGCATATTTGAAGGCATTCGCCAGGAGATTCACCACCACCTGCTCGATGCGACTGCGATCCCAGGATCCATGAACTGGAGTTTCCGGAGGCTGGAAGGCTAGGGAGCAGCCACTGTTCTTGGCTTGCGCCGCCACTTGTTCCAGCACACTAGACACAAGGCCGCCAAGATCCGTGTCTTGGCGGTCGAGCACAAGCTTGCCGCCGGTGGCTTTGGACACATCGAGTAGGTCCTCGATCAAGCGGCCCAAGCGGCTCAGCTGGCGATGGGAAAGTTCGGAGACGGCGCGCACGCGCTTAGCGAGCACCTCGGCATCGGCCCCTTCTTTCAGCACATGATCGAGGATCCCTAGCTGGAGGTTCAAGGAGGTGAGGGGAGTCTTTAGCTCATGCGAGGCAATGGAGAGGAATTCATCTCGCACTTTCACGGCCTGTTTTAGGTCGTTCTCCAGCTGCTTGCGTTCGGTGATGTCCACGCAAGAACCAATGTAGCCGGCGAAAGTGCCATCGGGGCCAAAGCGCGGGGTGCCGCGATCGAGGATCCAGCGGTATTCCCCGTCTTTCCTCTTTAGCCGGTATTCCATCTCAAATTTTTTCCGTCTGCTGAAGGATTCTAAATAGGTATCCATGCAGAATTGGAAATCTTCGGCGTGAATCATCTCCGACCAGCCCACACCCCATTCCTGCTCGAGCGTGCGGCCGGAGAAATCGAGCCAAGTTTGGTTGAAAAAATTGCAGAGCCCATCCGTGCCGGCCATCCACAGCATCACGGGCGAGAAGTTTGCCATGCTTTCAAAGCGGTGTTCGGATTCTGCCTGCAGGGTCTTGGCTAATTTTTTTTCGGTGATATCGCTCACGATCGCGGCGCCGGCGAAGATGCGTCCCCCCGGAGCAAAGAGCGGAAAGTATTCGACCTCGAGGCAGCCGGATTTTCCGGTTTCGGGCACTTCGTAGGCATAGTCTTCCACGCGGGAGCCGCGTCCGAGCAAGGCCTCTTGCATCTGCTCGGTCATGCCCGCCAAAAAAGGCATGGCCACGGGCGCGCGGCGGCCGAGGACTTCATTGGCCATGCAGCCGGTGATGCGTTCCATGGAGGGCGACCAAAGTTGAAAGCGCAGCTCATGGTCAAAAGTAAAAAAACCATTTTCACTGCGTTCGAGAAATGCCTGTAAGGAAGCGGAAGCAAATCCTACTTCCTGGCCCGCCTCTAGCTGCCTCGCCGGCTGGTTCGCGATGCCGCTCCTTTGCGCAGAGGCGGCTGGTTGGCGAGGCGCCTTTCTAGGGGGGCGATCGCCGCCTGTGCCAAGGGCTTCCACTTTGCTTTCCAACGCAAAATCGCGGCCTGATTTTCGGGCAAGAGCAGGTTCACGAGCGACTCTGTCCACTGCCGCTGCCAAGCCGCATCTTCAGCGAGGGAGCCGAGGATTTCAGAAAATAAATCGGATTTTGCGCGGCCTGCGACTAGATCGAAACAAAGCGAATCCCATGCGGGTTTTAGGCAAAGATTCAGTGCCACAAAGGCTTCTCCCCAGTCATAGGTGGCCAACTGCTCTTCCACAAGGCGCCGGAGTGGCTGCCAATCTGGATGGGATTGCCAGAGCGTCAGGCCCGATTCCACTTCGGAAGGAAAGGTCCGCCGAAGCAGGGCGAGACATTGGGCAAATCGGTGCCCCCGTCGCAGCTCATCCCCGCACTGAAAGAGGCAAGTCATAGCGATGCGGCCGGAAGGAGCCAATTGCCCGAGATAGGCGGCCGACATCTGCAGCCCATGGCCAGGATACCGGGCGGCACTTAAAAAAGATGCCAGTTCGCCATGCCAGGGAGTAATGTGTTCTGTTTTCTCCAGCGAGTGGAGAAGACCGTCCACGAAAGTTTCTTTGCGGCTTTGCAGTTCCGTATACTTGGAATAGATCGTGGCGCGAGGGTCGTGAAAAGCATCCCAGTCCGCGCAGCGCAGTTGGCTCCCGGCACCGTATTTGGCATACCAGTCCACTACGGGAGTCTGTACCTCGGGCGCGCAAGAGGTGGAATAGAGCACCTTGGTGCTCACCATTTCGTAGGCCGTGGGAATGCGCCCGAGGGGCAAGAGGTGCGAATAGGTTTTCTGCTTGCGCCGTGAAGGAATCATGCACGGCCCTCGGGTGTATTGGGTGCCGTCCATTCGGCGGCGCTGTCGCTCATCTGCAGGTGGCCTTGAAAGGACGACATCACTAATTCTAAATCGCCAGGGAGCTGAAAATCTGCGCCGATGCGGCTTTCCACGGCTGCTCGCGTGAGCAAACAACGGCCCGGCACAAGCACGCGAAAATAGGAGCCGCGGTCGATGACGGTCACCTCGGGATTGAGCGCTACAAGAGATTCCACCACGGCGCGGCCGAGCGCGCTCGCCTGGATCACGGGGCCTACGGGCATCATGGAATATTCCTTTCCGATTCGGGGTCGATATAGATCACGCCGCCTTCTTCTTTTACGGCATAGGTGGTTAGTCGGGCGCTTTCGGGATTCATGCCTTGCCCGTTGGACAGATTAAATTCCCATTGGTGCGCGCTGCAGGTGAGCAAACAATCATGAAGCCAACCATCCGTGAGCGGCACGCCCTGATGGGGACAGGCATTTTTGTAGGCCCGCACGCCTTCTGGCAGGCGAGTGAGAAAAACGCTAACTCCTCCAATGTTCAGCGATAGCAATTCCCCTTGCCAGAGGTCGTCGGCCTTTGCGGCGGGAAGAAAAGCCATCATGCGGTCTCCCAGCGAAGGTCGATGCGGTCGAGGGCCGTGAGCTCGGTTTCCTCAAGGAGCGCCCGCGGATCGAGGAACTTTCCGCGGAAGACCAACTGGCCTCCAGGGCGAGGGCGCACCCGCACGCTGGCCGCCTGTTTGAGTTTTTCCCCCAAACGTTCCATCGTGTCGGTTTCATACGCCAAGACAAGCAAGCCGATCGTATCGCCCTCGAGAAATCCATAGAGAGGAATCATAGGTTTTCTTCTTTCTTCCGCATCCAGGGATACCTGCCGCCATAAGCGTCCTTGCCCCAGGTGCTGTAATCCAGGCCGAAATAATTTTGGATCAGGGCCACCACATTGGCCGGGGCCTCGCCCGCAAGTACCCGCTTCACCACATCGTTATGCCCCTGGTAGCGCTCCGGTTCTTTCTCAAAGATCCAGCGGCAGGGATCGGAGCAGAAAATATATTTCTTGCCGTTGCGCTCCAGCACCTGCGCGGTATTTTTTTCCGGACTCCCCGCGCTGAGCACGATTTGGCAAAGGTCGCAGAAGCTCACGATCGCGGTGCCATGCACGGCAAAATCATTTTTTTCATCGGCCTCACCCCAGCGCTCGGAGACTCTTTCCCAAATGGGATCGAACTTAGCCCAGGAGGCAGGGTATTTGTGATGGAGCCAGCGCCTTTCCTCGGGGCCGGGAAGCACAAAATCAAACCATACAGTGGCGCGGTAGGTGTAGGCGCTGGCGTAGACCATGTGGTGGTAGTGATCGAGGGCCGTGAGAAATTCCTCCCAGTACCAAGGTTTTTTCAAACCAATCTTTTCGAGGTTCTGCACGTATTGCTGGACCACCCACTCTTCCATAAATTCTTTGAAGGAGAGCGTGCGCTTTTTTACCGGCGTGAAGTAGTCCATGCTGAATCCGGTCACCACGGCAAAAAGATGCCAGCTGCGCCAGAACCATTTGTCCAAAAGGTATTGGGCGTAGACGGGATCTTCCTTGGCCACGAGCTCGAGCACCGGCGGGCCAATCTGCGCGTGCCGGGCTTCGTCGCTCTGGATGCTGTTCACCATTTTTTCAAACATCTTGTCGCCGGCTTGGTGGGCGAGGGCCGAAAGGCCCACGAATTGGAGATTCGTGAAGCCAGTCTCAAACACAAAATTTGTGGCGATGGCATACTCGATTGCATTGGAGCGCAGCAAGAGCTCATCGGTCACGTGCCGGGCGGCAATCGCCACCCAATTGTTGGAGTGGTAGAATTTATGCGTCCAATCGAATTGTCCGTCCCATTTCACTAATTCGTGCATCAGTAGGAGCGGGATTTCTGTATGGCGCATTTCATCTAGGCCGCCAAAAACAGCCATGGAGCGCCAGGCACTGTCGCGGCCGAAGCGAGCTCCCCTCAGGTTTCCGATCACCGCGGCGAATTCGGCGAGGGGTAGGGTGGCGGCGTGCAGCTTCACTCCGTTCACCCAGGCGCGGTCAAGGGCTTGGTAGTCTTGGAGGCCACCCACGGCATCCCGCACGGATTTTACGGAGGCATCTTTTTCATGCTGGGTGACCACATACTCGCTAAAAGAGGTGCGAAAGGGCTCGTCCCAATCTTTCCAGGAAGCGTGCGAAAGCCAGGGCGTGCCACTCATGATTTCGGGGAAAAGGTCCTGTTCGGACACGTAGGTGAAATCCCAATCCAGTTTGCGGGCTAGCGGCAGCCATTCTTTGCGTTGCAAACATTCCCCTTTCTACTCCAAATCATACGCGCACTTACCGTTGCGCCACACCATGGTGGATTGCCGCACTAAGCTTTGCGATTGAATGTGACGGATGGTGGCTTTAGACTTTTGGCAGCCATGCATAAAGGAATTTTAGTGGTAGAAGACGATCAAGATATACGGGAGTCACTGCGACTTAGCCTCGATATGCTGGGTTACGAGGTGAGCGCTGTGGCCAACGGAGCAGAGGCGCTCGCTTACCTCGCCAGTCATGAAAATCCTTGCCTGATTTTGCTAGACCTAATGATGCCGGTGATGGACGGCTGGGAGTTTCGCAAGCGCCAGCAGTTAGATCCGCGTGTGGCCGCGATTCCGGTGATCGTGGTCACGGCGGATGGAAATGCCAAGCAGAAGGCGCTACAGCTCCAGGCCGAGGGCGGAATCAAAAAGCCATTCCAATTGGAAGAGCTGATGGGAGTGGCGCAGGCGCACTGTGGTGGCGGTTAAAGCTTCCGAAACGGACATCGCCCTGTCCAAATTCAGACGGCGGGAGAAATGGTATTCCTGAAGGCAGGGGGGATACTTGAACTATTTATTCTACTTAGAATTAGAGCGCGTAGAAAATGGGAGTCGTAGGCAAGGATGCCGTGAGGCCGAGCGAAAAACATCTGGCAAGGCACGAGGAAGCGCCATAGTGAATCTATGGCAACAACGAGCAACGAAGTCAGGCGTTTTTGCAGCCGGCCGCAGTAGTTCCCTATTTTTTACGCGTTCTAAGTATTTTCTAAGTTGCGCTCGAAAGGAGCTTTTGACCTATTCCAGCGATGGCATAGACATTCGGAATTTTTTTGGTTGGTAAGGGCGGAGGCAGGAGGCAGAGGCAGGGATCGGGGAGGCAGGAGGCAATATTGGTTGCGGGGTTTTCCGCGATACGATCGAGCGCTCTTTTTTCTCCGCGCTTGAGACGCGCGTATTTACGCTCTATGAGTAGCAAATCGCAGCTTTCTTTTTTCTTGTCGAAATTTCTTCTCGCGGCTCCTGGGGAGCCTCCCCTTTCGTAAAAATTCTCGCCAAAAACCCATGGTAGCTTCGGAAAAATTACGGAGGTACCCCATGGACTTGAGCAAAAAGAAAAACAACGAACTTCTAGCGGAACTAAAAGATCTCACCGGGCAGGAGCGCTTGATCGTCACTCGAGTGCTTCTTTACTTACAGGAAGTAGAAAAAAGAAAACTCTTCTTGGAAGAAGGTTATTCCTCCCTTTTCGCCTTCTGCACGGAATTCCTTTTGTATACCCCGGCCGAGGCCCAGGTGCGCATCGAAGCCATGCGTCTCGGAAAAGAAATCCCTGAAGTGATCGAGAAGATCAAAGAAGGGAAAGTGTCGCTCTCGAATGCGGCTGAAGCGCAGGGGCATTTTCGCCGGGAAGAGAAAAAGAGAGTTGTGCCTAAAGCAGAAAAAGAAGAGGTGCTCGAGAGCCTTTATGATTGCACCACCCGGGAGGCGGAAAAAAAGCTTAATGAACGTTATGATCCCGAGGCCAAGGTAAAGCTTTCTTTCTACGCCAGCCCTGAACTCCTCGAAAAACTGGAAAAATGCAAAGGCCTCCTGGCTCATCAAAATTATGAGGGAGATCTTGCTAAGCTTATCGAGATCCTCGCAGATAAGGCGCTAAAAGCGGATGATGCGCCGCCTCGTAGGGCGCCCCAAGCGCAGGAAAATAGAACGCGCTATATCCCCAAAGCCACCCAAGCCTTTGTGTGGAAGCGAGCCAACCACCAATGCGAATACGAAAAGAACGGCAAGCGCTGCACAAGCAAGCACGCCCTAGAAGTCGACCATCTTATCGAATACGCCAAAGGAGGCAGCAACGAGCCCGAGAATCTCCGGCTCCTTTGTTCCGCGCATAATAAGTTCCGGAACTTTCAACAGTCTGGATAGGACCGAGCGGCACGTAAAAGGCGTTACCTACTTCAGCCCCGCAACTCAGCGCGAACCGCGCCTGGCCAGCACTCGCGCGCCGGCGCCCCAAGCGCCTTTCCCATGAGCCCACGAGCAGGCCCAAGCCCCGCGCACGAAAAAAGACTGGCCTAGAGACAGAGCTTACGGGCACAAAACCAGAAGCGCTCTCGCTCCGTGGAGATCCTTTACTCTTGCCTCCTCCTCGGTCCCGTTCCAATGTCCGGAGAGGGCGCCTCACGGCTGGCCCTCGGACGCCTTACTTAGAAAGGATTCAACAGAGCAAGACCGCTTCTAATGAAGGTGTTCGTTTTCGGTCGACTCTGCATTAGGAGCGCTTTCGGCCGGCACACCCGCCTGGCGCTTATCAATTGCTCTCAGGGCGGCTTCACAAATCACGCCCGCGGCCTCTGGCCCCACTGCGGCGCCACACTGGTTAAAATTTCCCGAAGCCAAGAGCTCGGCAAATTCTTGCGGGCTTTTCCATCCAGGCCCCGGAGCGGAAAATGCAAACCACTGCCCATCCTCAATGGGCAACAAGGTGATGCGCACCTTCTCCGCCACTTCCCAGGCGGCGTCCATGTCTTTGGAATAGCGTTTCAGGGGTTGTTTCCCGAGGGGCGTGCGCTCATGCACCATTTTATTGGTCGCCCACACTTCGTGCTGAAAAATTTCTTTGGCGATACGGGTGTCCATTTCACGGCCTGGTCGCATGTTTTCTCCTTATTCCTGAGGCGATCTGTTTTTATCCCAAATGGCATAAAGAATCATCAGAAAGGCGGCTAGCCGAATGAGGTAAATCCCGGCATTCTCTTCGGTGATCGGACTAGCTTTCCACACCAAAACAAAACGCTCCAAGCCGAGAGTCCAGAAGGCCAGGCCAAAGAGGAAAAAAAGACGCTCTTGGGTTTTGCGCCAGAAGCGGAAGAAAAAAAGGCTGCAAACCCAAGCCCCCATCATTGCCGCGCCAGAGGTGAAGTGGAAGAGTCCGCTCATATTGCGTCCCAAATAAATCCGTAAATCAAGATTCCATACCCCAATACCGTCGGAATATTCCGGTAAAGCGATAGATCGATGGCATTAGGAAATACCACCATATCCACGAACAAAAGAAGGTTGCTTAGGGCCAAACCAAAAAAACACAGCACGCTCCATAACACAAAGCGCACGCGATTCTTACGATATTCCCGTAGCAGAATGGCTGCCGTGAGCAGGCTTGTGATGGCGCAAAGTAGGTATACGATTTGTGCAGGATTCATGAATCCTCCTTCTTTAGACGGAAAGCATTAGCAAAAGACTGTACGGCCGCAATAGGCTTGGAAAAAATAAAATCGATTACGGTGTATTGGTGATGACGAAAAAAGAGCAGGGTTTCGTCGACCGCTAAGGAAATTTCCGAATTGTAAGGAAGATAGCGAATGGCGCCGTCAGCCGCTACCGCTTCCTTAGACAATACCCGTCTCGCCTGCAAGTCTTGGATGCGCTTCTCGACGGAGCTTGGAGTGGAGCGTAGGTCCTGGCTAATGCTTTCGATGGTCCAGGCATCGCCACGAGCTTCGTGCAGCAGCCGCAATACATGCAATTGCTCGAGCGAATCGATGCAGTCGATCAGAAATTTTTGGGCGCGCTCTGGAATATTGTGTTTGTTCACGCGTTGGCCGACATCCGATCCGGTAAGTTAGGAGTTTCTTCCATTCCCTGGGCCACCAATGGCATCTTCACGGTAAATTTTGCGCCCGCTCCAGCCTGGCTTTCCACTCTGATCGTGCCGCCATGGGCCTCGAGTATTTGCGACACAATATAGAGCCCGAGGCCAAGGCCACCAAAATGGTTGCCGGATACGGCGCGCTCGAAGCGCTTGAAAATCCTCGTCTGGTCATCCTTGCTGATGCCGATTCCATAATCGCGGAAGGAGAGCTCCACCTCAGAGCCTTTGAGTTTGGCTTCCACTTCAATAGGTTTTCCGGCCGCGTATTTCAGGGCGTTCGTGAGCAGGTTGATGATCACCTGTTCTGTCCGGAAAAGATCCCAGTGAACCAGGAGGGGGCCCTGAACGGTGAGGCGTAGCTCACACTCCGCCATCTTTAACTGCTCGGCGAAACGGCTCGAGATGTCGTTCAGCATATGCTCGAGGTCGAATTCCTCTATATTCAGCTTCAATTTTCCACGACTAATGCGAGAAATGTCCAAAAGATCCTCAATCAATTTCGATAAGCGCTCAATTTGCCGATTGGAGACCTGAACCATTTTGGCGAGGCGTTCGTTGAGCGGGCCGAGCAAGTGCTCCTTTTCTAAAAGCCGATTGAGCTGCTGGGTGTGGATCTTTAGCGGAGTGAGCGGGGTGCGGAGTTCATGAGAGGCAATAGAGAGGAATTCATCCCGCACTTTCACGGCCGCTTCGGCCTCCTGGAACAAAAACGCGTTTTCCAGGAAAATGGCGAGGCGGTAGGTGAGGTCTTCGAGGAAAGTGATGTCGAACTCATCAAAGGGAGGGCTTCCATTGGTTCGGCCGAGGGTGAATGTGCCCATATGTTTGGAGCGGATGCCTATATCCCAGCGCGAGAGATGGTGCATTTGATAGTCATGCAAAAAATCAGTCCGATTTTTTTGCCCGAAAAACTGCCTTAGGTCTTCCGGGGCTAGGCCATTTTTTGTGCGATTGCCTTCGGCACCCTTATCCACGGTTTCAGAAAAAGCGTGCTCCGCTTTTTCCTGGAAGGAGGGGTCAGAAACGGCCAGCACTGGTTTGGGGGCACCCACTAGTTCAATGAGGCAGTAGTCTGCAAAGCGCGGCACAAGAAATTGGGCGAGCTCGGGCAGGACCTCTCGAGAATCTAAGGACTGGGAAAGGATTAAGCTGATCTGCGACAAGGTGTCCGATCTTTGTTTGCTGCGTTTGAGGGCGTTTTCTGTTTCCTTGAGGCGCGTGATGTTCACCGAGAGTCCGCGTAGCTCTGGTTTTTGGTCGGACGATTGAGACAGTCGCATACCCGTTTGAAACCATAAAATGTCTCCATCGGCGGCGATTTGCCGGTGCTCTACGGCCACTTCCTTTTTTTGCGAAATGGCGCCGTCGAGGGCGCGGAGGAATTTTTCTCGGTCTTCGGGATGCACATGATTCAGTAAAAAATTGGGCTCGCTAAACCATTGGTGTTGTGGGTAGCGCAGTAGTTTCTCGGCGGTGGGGCTCACGAACGAAAAAGCAAAGTTTTGCGGGTCCGCGGCCCAAACGATTCCGTGATGGATTCCCGTCACGAGCTCACGATAGCGCATTTGGTCCTGCTGCTCGCGACGAATGTTTTTTAGCTCCAGTTCCGAAAGGCGCCGCTCTCTTTGTTTTCGCTCACTTTCTCGAAGCAGCCGCTCCATCTTGATCAGCCGCTCATTTTTACGGTGAAGATCGGCAAAGACCGCCACCTTCGAGCAAAGCACGTCGGTATCGAAAGGTTTGTAGATATAGTCTACGGCCCCGGACTTATAGCCTTGCAGGGCAAAACGCTCGTCACTAGCCAAGGCCGTGATAAAAATGATGGGCACATGACGGGTGCGAGGATTGCGTTTGATCAAAAGGGCCGTTTCATAGCCGTCCAGGCCGGGCATTTGCACGTCCATCAAAATCAAAGCTGGCACATCTTGGAGCAGGTAGCGAAGGGC
>JAKFYM010000057.1 GCA_021730855.1 Bdellovibrionales bacterium | reverse complement strand
GTGATGGACATGGTGTTCAACCACACCTTTTCGAGCGGCCTGGCCGAGGATTCGGTGCTCGACAAGATCGTGCCTGGCTATTATTACCGCCTTGATAGCGATGGGCAGGTGACAAATTCCTCCTGCTGCTCCGATACGGCGAGCGAGCGCTGGATGATGGAAAAGCTAATGCGCGATGCCTTAGATTCCTGGCGCACGATTTTTCACATCGACGGCTTTCGTTTTGACCTCATGAACCTCCACTCGCTCTCCACGATGAAACGACTGCGCGACCATACGCGGGAGCAGGATCCTTCCTCCCTCTTTTATGGCGAAGCCTGGCCTTTTGGTTCGTTGCTTGAGCGTGATAGCGATGCCTTCGTGCAAACCAAGGCCTATGGGCAATCGATTGGCGTCTTTAACGACAGGATCCGCGATGCCCTCCGCGGTGGCACCACCGACAGCAAGGAAAAATCCGACCAAGGCCTGGTGACGGGTCTCTTCTACGATTTCAACCACGAGCCGGCCAATCGCAATACGCCCGTGGATATGCGTGCGCAGCGAGACAAATTGCTCTGGCTCACCGATGTGGTGAGCATCGGAATGGCGGGAAATTTGCGCGATTTTCCTTTGCGGGATGCGCGGGGGAATTGGGTCACGGGGGGACAAATCCAGTTCCATGGCGGCCCGGTGGGCTATGCGGCCGGCCCCGAGGACACGGTGAACTATGTCTCCGCTCATGATGGCTATACTCTCTGGGACGCTCTGCAAGCAAAGCTGCCTTTTCACAGTAGCTGGCGCGAGCCCGCCACGGTGCCGGTGCAGGAGCGGGTGGACCGCCAAATCCTCGCTTTGGGCATTGTGGCTTTTAGCCAGGGCATTCCCTTTTTCGATGCGGGGAGCGAGATCCTGCGTTCCAAGAGTGGCGACCAGAACAGCTACGATTCGGGGGACTGGTTCAACCGCCTCGATTGGTCGCTCCAGGAAAACAATTGGGGGCGTGGCCTGCCGCCGGAGTTCACCAATCCCGAGGACTGGCCATTTTGGCGTCCGCGGCTTGCCGCTCCTGAACTGGCCGTGCGCCCGGCAGACATTGCGCGCACCGAAAACGCTTTTTTGGAAATGCTGAAGGTGCGGCGTTCGTCTCCACTCTTTCGCTTGCGCACCGGCGAGGAAATCAAGAAACGGGTGCGGTTCTTGAACTCCGAGCTTGGGGCCATGCAGAAGCCAGGCTTGATCGTGATGCAAATTTCGGATGAAGGAAAAGACCTCGATCCGCATTGGCGGCGGCTGCTTGTGGCCGTGAATGTGACCAATGAAGAGATCATCTTTCCCGTCCAAGGCTACTGGACACGCCTCCACGGAAACGCGAGCACCAAAGTCCTTGATGGCTCGCAGCTGCAGCTTCCGCCGCGCACCATCTCGGTATGGGGAGAAGAGCAATGATTTGGCTTTTGTTTTTTTTCCTCACCCCGGCAGCTGAGGCGGCCGAGCGGAAAGTCCACCTCTGGCACCAGATGATCTATTCCTACCGCGAGGTCTTGCGCGAGGCTGCGGATCGTTTCGAGGCCGCGCATCCCGGCGTGAAGGTGGTGCTCACCTATCGCGAGACGGAAGAATTGCGTTCTTCCTTCCAGGCTGCGGCCTTAGGCGGCAGTGGCCCGGAGCTCATCTATGGCCCGAGCGACCAAGTGGGCCCGCTGGCCACCATGGGCCTGATCGCGCCTCTGCCCGGAGTTCTCCCGCCCACGGAGCTTCAGGATTTTGACCCTTCGGCCTTAGTCACCTACCAGGGGCAGCTCTATGCCGTGGGGGATGGGGTGGGGAACCACCTCATGCTGATCTACAACAAAAAACTCGTGAAGGAGCCTCCGCGCACCACCGACGAGCTGATCCGCATTGGCCAGGCCAATACCATAGATGAAAACAAAGATGGCCGCCCCGAGCGCTACGGGCTGGCGTGGAATTTCACCGAGCCTTTTTTCTTCGTGCCCTGGATCGCGGGCTTCGGAGGGGAGTTCTTTAGCGAGAAGGGCCCGGCCCTCGACACCCTAGCCGTGCAGCAGGCCTTCGCTTTCATCCGCGACCTGCGCACGAAATACAAAATCGTGCCCAACGAAAGTGACTACGAGACCGCCAACGCCCTTTTCAAAGAAGGCAAGGCCGCAATGCTGATCAATGGCGATTGGTCGTGGGGCGACTACCGTGCCGCCGGCATGGATTTCGGCATTGCTCCGCTCCCGAAAGTGAGCGCCACCAATCTGTGGCCGAGCCCGCTTGTGGGTACCAAGGCCTATTCGCTGAACGCCAATGTGACGGGCGAGGACAAAGAGCTCGCTCTCGAGCTCTTGCGCTATCTCACGAGCGCTCCCGTGCAGGCGCTTTTTGCCGAACGCGTGAGTGCCCTGCCCTCGCGCCTCTCCGCGCGCCCGGCCTCAGCCCAGGATCCCTTGCTCCTGGCCTCGGGCCCGATCTTGCAAAAGGGTTCGCCCATGCCGGTGGTGCCGGAGATTCGCGCCGTCTGGGACGCGCTTCGTGGGCCCTACCAATCGGTGCTCGGTGGCATGCTCACGCCCGAAGCCGCCGCCAAGGAAGCGCAAGCGCTCGCGCTCCGGCAGATCCGCGCCATGAACGAGGTGGTGCAGCCGGGGAAAACCCTCTTGCTCGCCAAAGGGATTCTCTGGGCGCTTCTGATCGCGATGATTTATTTTTTCCTGCGCGCCGCGCGCCGGATCGTGGTGGGCCTTATGGGGCCGCAGCGCCTGGCCTATGCCTTCCTCCTGCCCGGGCTGTTGGCGATCCTGGCGGTGGTGTTTTTTCCCTTCGTCTTCAACGTGGCGATCTCCGTCTCCAATTTTTCCTTGCGCACTTTTCGCGATTGGCAGCTGATCGGCCTGCACCACTATGCCGAGGTGCTGATGGATCCGCATGTGTATGCGGTCTTGGGCAAAACCCTCCTTTGGACCTTCACCAATGTGGGCTTGCACGTGACGATCGGAGTCTGCCTCGCGCTCCTGCTCGACCAAACTCTCCCGGCGCGGCCGCTCCTGCGCACTCTTCTCATCATTCCCTGGGCCGTGCCCCAGTACATCACGGCCCTCACCTGGCGCTATCTCTTCCACCAAGAGTATGGGCCCGTGAACATGGTGCTCGAAAAATTCCTGCACATGAGCCCGATCCAGTGGCTGAGCCGCCCTTGGGAGGCTTTCTCCGCCTGCGTGATCACCAATGTGTGGCTGGGTTTTCCCTTCATGATGGTGGTGGCGCTCGGCGGCTTGCAGGCAATCCCGCGCCAGCTCTATGAAGCCGCGCGTGTGGACGGAGCCAATGCCTGGCAGCGTTTTTGGCGCATCACTTTTCCTTTGCTGATGCCCGTGATGCTTCCCGCGGCCCTGCTCGGAGCGGTGTGGACCTTCAACAACCTCAACGTGATCTGGCTCGTGAGCAATGGGGGCGAGCCCGCCGACCAAACCCATATTCTCGTGAGTTATGTGTACAAGGCCGCGTTCAACCAATACCGCTATGCCTATGGCGCAGCGCTCTCCTTGCTGATTTTCCTTTTGCTTGCCGGAGCCACGCTGTATTCCATTCGTCGGGCGCGCACGCAGGAAGGGGTGTACTGAGATGCCAAAACGCACAATCTCGTTTTTGTTGTTATGTTTGGCGGCCTTTGTCTCGGTCTACCCCGTGCTCTATGTGCTCGGCGTGGCCCTCCGCCCAGACAATGCCTTTTCGCTCCGCTCGCTCTCGCTGATTCCCGAGGGCGCCACGCTTAGGAATTTTGTCACGCTCTTTCGGGAAACGGATTTTCTGATCTGGCTCAAAAATTCCCTGATCATCAGCGTGGTGGTCACGCTCACGGGCGTGAGCCTCGCCGCGATTTCGGGTTATGCCCTCAGCCGCTTTGAGTTCCGCGGCAAACGCACGGCCCTCCTGGCCCTGCTCGTGACCCAGAGTTTTCCCGCCACCATGCTGCTCCTGCCTTTTTTCATCGTGCTCGCCAAGCTCAGCCTGATCGATTCGTATATCGGGCTCTTCGTGATCTATTCCTCTTCGGCCCTGCCTTTTTGCATCTGGCAGATGAAGAGTTTTTTCGACACCGTTCCGCGCGAGCTAGAAGAGGCCGCCCGCATCGACGGCTGCAGCCCGCTCCAGGCGTATTTGCGCGTGGTCCTCCCGCTCTCGCTCCCGGCGCTCGCGGTGACCGCGCTTTTTAGTTTCCTTGCGGCCTGGAGCGAGTACGTGGTGGCCGCGGTGGTGATCCAGGACCCGGAGCTCTACACCCTGCCGCTTGGATTGCGCACCTTCCAGGCTAGCCTTTCCACCCAGTGGGGGCTCTACGCCGCGGGCGCCTTGGTGGTGAGCATCCCCGTGATGGTGGTCTTCCTCTTTCTCACGAAATTCTTGGTTTCTGGTCTCACTTTAGGGAGCGTGAAGGGATGAGTTTTCTTCAATTAAAAGGCCTGCAGAAAAAGTTTGGTTCCACCATGGTACTCGAGCAACTGGATCTGGAAGTGAAGCAGGGGGAGTTTCTCGTGCTGGTAGGCCCCTCGGGCTGCGGAAAATCCACTTGCCTGCGCCTGATCGCGGGCCTCGAGGATCCCACGGCGGGCGAGGTGCTGATTGACGGGAAAAACGTGCTCGGCCGCGAGCCGAAAGACCGCGACATCGCGATGGTCTTCCAGAGCTACGCGCTTTATCCGCATATGGATGTGTTCGAAAATATGGCCTTTGGCCTGCGCATGGCCCGCAAGCTCAGCGAGGCCGAGATCGTGGACCGGGTGCGCGAGGCGGCGGACCTGCTCAAGCTCGAGCCCTATTTGAAACGCAAACCCAAGGAGCTCTCCGGCGGGCAGAAGCAGCGCGTGGCCCTCGGGCGCGCCCTGGTGCGCAAGCCCAAAGTATTTTTGTTTGACGAACCGCTCTCGAACCTCGATGCGCACCTACGCAACCATATGCGGGCCGAGATCCGCAAGCTCCAGCAGCGGCTCGGGGTCACTTCGATCTACGTGACTCACGACCAGGTGGAAGCCACCACCATGGGCGATCGCATCGCGATTCTAAATAGTGGCCGTTTACAACAGGTGGGCACGCCCCATGAAGTCTATCGCAAGCCCGCCAATGCTTTTGTGGCCGGCTTCATCGGCATGCCGGAGATGAATTTCCTTGCTGCCGAGACCGATGGCAAGACCTTGAACGTGGGCGGCCAGAGAATGCCGGTGCGTTCCCCGGCCACCGGGCTCGTGAAGCTAGGCGTGCGGCCCGAATCAGTGCGTTTGCAAAAGTCTGGCGCGGGGCTCGCCGGCACCGTGGAGCTCGTGGAAGACCTTGGCTCGCATGCATTAGTGCATGTGCGGCTCCAGGAAGGGGGCGCGATGCAGGCCCTTTTGCCCAACGAAGGCATTCCCGCCCTGCATTCGAAAATCCTCGCCTCTTGGCCCGAAGGGGCGGCGCATCTCTTTGACGTGAAGAGTGGAGAGTCCGTAGAGGTGCAGGTCTGATGCTCTGGCTGCTCTTGCTCGCGCTCACGGCCGAGGCGCGTCCGCCCACCGCTCAAGCGGGCCGCACCGTGATGGTGCAGCTCTTTGAGTGGCCGTGGACGGCGGTGGCCGAGGAGTGCGAAAATTATTTAGGGCCAAAAGGTTTTGCCGCTGTACAGATCTCTCCGCCCACCGAGCACCTGAGGCGCCCGAACCAACCCTGGTGGGAACGCTACCAGCCCGTGAGCCATAAGCTCGAAAGCCGCGCGGGCACGGAAATAGAACTACAAGAAATGCTCCGCCGCTGCCGTGCCGCAGGCGTGGATGTGTATGCAGACGTGGTGCTGAACCATATGGCGGGCTTTATCGATGGCCAAGGCTTCTCGGGCACGAGCTTCACGCACTACGAATACCCCGGCCTTTTTTCCTACGACGAATTCCACCACTGCGGCCGGAACGGCAATGATGATATCCGCGATTTTACCTCGCTCTATGAGCTCCTGAACTGCGAGCTCCTGAACCTGGCCGATCTCCACACGGGCCTAGCTCCGGTGCAGGCCAAGCTTGCCACGCTCTTGCAGCGTTTGCTCGACCTTGGCGTGAGCGGCTTTCGCATCGATGCGGCCAAACACATGAGCCCTGAGGACATGCGCGGGATTTTTGCGCGCGTGCGCGGCGCCTTCTATGTGGTGCAGGAGCTGATCATCAGTCCGGGCGAGCCGGTGGATGTGCGTTCCTACCTGCCCTTGGGCGATGTGAATGTTTTCCCTTATGCCTATGTGGTGGGAGAGGCCTTTAGCCGGGGCGATCTCGGCGCGCTCACTCAGCTGCCGGGAAAAATGGGAGTGCCGAGCGAGGCCGCGGTGGTTTTTCTCGAGAACCATGACCTCGAGCGCCGGCCGGCCGAGGAGCCGCTGCTGTCTTTTGTGAAGGACCGTGCCCTCTATGAATTAGGTTTAGCCTTTGTGCTCACCTGGCCCTACGGTTATCCGCAGCTCTATTCGGGTTATACATTTCACGATTTCGATGCCGGCCCGCCCACGGGAAAAGATCGCTACACCCTTTCGCCCCTTACCAAGGGCCAATGCCGCGCGCCCTGGACTTGCGCGCATCGCGCTCCGGGCGTGGCGGAGCTTGTGGACTTTCGCAACCGCACCAGCGCCGAGTTCCGGGCCACGGATGTGTGGCAGGAGGGGGGGTTCTTGGCCTTTGGCCGCGGCGCGCTCGGGCATGTGGTGATCAACGCTTCTCGCAACGCACGCACCTTAGAGGTGACCACGCGCCTACCGAGTGGAACTTATGCCAATCGTTATAGAGTGGGCGCAGTGCAAGCGCAGGTGGCGAAGGGCAAGCTCACGCTCACCCTGCCGCCGCGCACGGCTTTTGTGACCCTCGCCGAGGATCGCCTCTAGAGCATCGGGATTTCGATCGCCAGAAGCTCGGTGCCCTTCTCACTCTCGATCGAGACCGAAGCGAAATCCGTGAGGCCCAAGGCATCCCGGGCGCGCAGCGTTTCGTTCCCCACTTGGGCTTCTCCGGAGATCACAAAAAAATAAGCCCCGTGTTTGGGGTTCTGGAGGCGGAAATCGATTTTTCCTCCGGGAGTGAGATCGGTGAGCGAAAAATAGGCCTGCTGGTTGATCCAGACCGAACCTTCGCGCCTATCCGGCGAGACCACCACTTGCCAGCGGTTTTTGCGATCCTCTAGGGAAAACACTTTTTGTTCATAGCGGGGCTCGATACCAAGCTTCTCGGGCAGCACCCAGATTTGGAGCAGGGTCACGGCCTCGTCTTTGGAGGCGTTGAACTCGGAGTGGCGGATCCCGCTGCCGGCCGACATGATCTGCACCTCGCCCTTTTTGATCACCTCGGAGCGCCCGGTGCTGTCTTTATGCTGGAGCGCGCCTGTGAGCGGGATGGTCACGATTTCCATGTCTTTGTGCGGATGGGTGGGAAAGCCCCCTCCTGCTGCCACCCTATCGTCGTTGAGCACGCGGAGCGCGCCGAACTGCTCGCGCTCGGGATCGTAGTAGTCGGCGAAGCTGAAGGTATGGTGGCTTTCGAGCCAACCGTGGTGGGCATGGCCGCGGGTTTCGGAGCGATGGAGTACTTGCATGGGTCACCTCTTAGGGATCTTTTATAGCATAGTTTTTAAGAGGGGGGTGACGGGGCAAGGAGAGGTGGTTTGGATCGCGGAGCGCCTGGAGAAGGAATCTGCCTAAAAGAGATTTAGCTACCTATAATGCTTTGCATTATTGTTCCCTGCCCAGGCAGGATAATTTGCGCTAAGTCGTGGATCTTCCTATCATGGTTCGATGAAAGACCGCCTCCTTGCCTACTATGAAAAGAACGAAACTCGGCTTGAATTGGCCTTTTTCCTGGGCGGTTTCGTCTTCGACCTACTCACGCTCTCCGAAATCGATGATTCCTTCGCCATCCTCCAGCAATTCATTTACCTCACCCTGATCGGCGTCATTGTCTACTTCAACTTCCTCGCGGCCGATCGCCCGGCCAATGCGCCCTTCCAGCCCGTGCGCTGGCTGAAGTGGCCCTGGGACTATCGCGACCTCGCCCTGCATTTTCTGCTCGGCAGCCTCCTGAGCATCTACTCCCTTTTCTTTTTCAAAAGCGCCTCTTTTTTCTCGTCCATTGTGTTTGTGCTTTTCCTCGCGGCGGTGATGGTGGCCAACGAGCTCAAGAGCGTCAAGGGCGGCGGGATGCCGATCAAGCTGGCGCTCTTCATGCTTTGTCTCTTTTGTTTTTTCTCGATCCTCGTGCCCATTCTTCTGGGATTCATCGGCTGGCTGCCCTTTCTCCTGGCCTTCGCGCTCACGAGCTTTTTCCTCTATATCTTTTATCGCGGCCTGCGCGGGCGCATTAGCGCGCACGCCCTGAAGAAACAGCTCCTCTGGCCGGGAGCGGGCGTGCTCGGCACTTTTTTTCTGCTCTACCTCCTGGCTTGGATCCCGCCCGTGCCCCTCTCGGCCAAAAAAATGGGGATCTACCACAAGATTGAGCGCGTGTCCGAGGGCTATGTGCTCTACCACGAAAATCCGTGGTGGAAGTTTTGGAATTCGGGCGACCAAAATTTCGTGGCCGCTCCGGGCGACAAAATCCATTTCCTCGCCGGCGTTTTTTCTCCGGCCAGTTTTGCCGATGCGGTGATCGTGCACTGGGCCTACCGTGATCCCCGCCAGGGTTGGATCAGCGCCGACCGCATTCCCATGAAAGTGGCCGGTGGGCGCCAGGGCGGATACCGGGGCGTGACCACCAAACAAAATATCACCGAGGGTGAATGGCGCGTGGGCGTGGAGACCACCGATGGGCGCGAGATCGGCCGCTTGTATTTCTCGGTGGTGAAGGTGCCCGAGGTGCCGAGCGATCGCGTTTTCCGCTCTGAGATTTACTAAAATGGCGCAGGCCTACGATACCGCGGTGGAAGAAATCCTCGGGCTCACGATCGAGCGCCTCCGGAGCCTCGATGCCACCATCGACGCCCACTATGAAGAGTACCAGCGCACGGGCCGTAAAGAATTGTTCGAAGACCTTTGTCCCTATTTCGGCGTGCCCTGGCCGGCCGGGCTGGCGCTGGCTCGGTATGCGGAGAAGCGCGCGCAGGAATGGCAAAAGCTCAGCGTGCTCGAGATCGGTTGCGGCCTTGCGATCCCGAGCCTCGTGCTCGCGCGGGCGGGAGTGCAGGGCGTGGCCACGGATTTCCATCCCGATGTGCCGCGTTTCCTTGAGAAAAACAAAAGGGCCAATGGGCTCGATTTCCCGCTCTTTGAGTTCCTCGACTGGCGCAAGCAGGCCGTGGATGTGGACGTGATTTTAGCGAGCGATTTTCTCTACGACCGCGAGGCGGTGGACGCGGTGCTGGGATTTCTCGGCCGCAGCCTTTGGAAGGAATTCGTGCTGGTGGATCCGGGGCGTCCCTACCTTGGCGCTTTTGTGCAAGGCCTCGGGGCCTACCAGGTGGAACAAAAAACCGAGGGCAACTGCACTTTCGTGGAAGTGCGGAGAAGCTCCTAGCTCCCGCGCACAAGTTCCAGGGGCGGGCGCTTTACGAGGCCGCGGCTCGCGATCCAGGTGACGGCTAGGCTGATGCCGAGCAGGAGAGCGCTTAAGGCCACCAAAGAAAATATATTTATGGCAAAGGCGCCGTCGAAAAGAAAGTAGCTTAGGCCATAGGTGAAAGCCAGGCTGCCGAGCGCGCCAAAAGCCACGGCGAGGCCGCTGATTAGGGAGCTTTCGAGGAAGAGGATTTTGCGCAGGTCCTTTTCGCTCGCGCCGAGCACGCGGTAGAGCAGGAGGGCTTGGGCGCGGTCGCGGGCTTCGAGCGTGAGCACCGATCCCAGCACCGAGAGCCCCGCCGCGAGGGCAAGCCCCGCGAGCAGCACGAGGGCCAGCCGCATCTGGGCCAGGATGTCGAGCGCCCGGGTGATGGTGCTCGACACATCGATCACCGAGACATTGGGGAAATCCTTGGCCAGCAGGGTCTGGAGCAGCTGTTTCTCCTCGGACGGCAAGGCCGGGAGATTGGCGATGAATGTCTTGGGAGCTGCGTTCAGCACGCCATCCTGGAAGAGCAGGAAAAAATTAGGTTGGAAACTCGTCCAGCGCACTCGTCTTTCGTTCACGATCCGGCCCAGGATCTCCACGCCCTGGAGGTCAAAACGCAAAACATCTCCAATTTTCAGCCCGAGGCGTTCGGCAAAACGGGTCTCCACCGATATTTTGGGCAGCTCCCCGCTGGCTTCGTTCCAGAGGCCGCTGAAAGCTTCGCCGCGGATGATGCTTTCGCTCTCCTGCAGGCCCTCTCGATAACTTAGGTTTACGCCGCGATTGCGGAAGCGGGCATCTTGCTCGTCTTCGCGCGTGGCAAAGGCGCCGCTCTCGGTGACCCGCTCAAAAGCTTTGTCGTTGACGGCCAGGATCCGCGCCCGCACCAGGGGGGCCACGGAGGTGAGTGCGTGCCCGCGTTTTTGCAGTTCGCTCTCGAGTGCGGCTCGCTGCTCGTCTTGGATGTCGAAGAGAAAAAGCGAAGGTAGGCGGGTGGGGGCCTCCAGTTCAGCGCGCAGGCTAGTTTCCAGCTGCGGCAGGAGATGGAGGAGGAGCGAGCCTAAAGATAGGGTGAGGAAGACGGTGGCCGCCGCGCGCTTTTTGCGAGCCAGAAAAAAGAGCGCATGCTGCACGGCCCAGCCGCCGGCGCGGATTTTTGGCAAAAAATAGGTGAAAGCGCGCAGGAGGAGAAAGAGCCCGACCAAGAGCAGCGCCAATAGGCCAAGGAAAATTCCGGCCGTGCGAAAGGAGCGCGAAACAAGAAAGGCCAGCAGCAGGAAAAGCGTGAGGGCCGGGAGCTGCGCCCAGAAGGAGCGGCGTCTGGCTTCGCGCTCTTGTTCGCGGAAGAGGGCAAGCGGGGTGAAATGCCGGAGCACGAGCAGCTCGGGCAGGAGCACGAGGGGAGTTCCTAAGACACAGAGGAAGAGCAGGGGGAGAAAGGCCCGCGCTGGCAGGGCTAGTTGCAGGTCTACCTGGCTCCAGAGGCCGATCATGCGTTCCAGCAGCGGAAGCAGGAGCGCAGCCAGGGCGGTGGCGGGCAGTATCGCTAGGAGGGCGAGCAGGATGGTCTGGACTGCGGCCTGAAATTGGATCATCGGAAGCGAGACGCCGAGGGCGCGGTAGATGGCGATCTCGTTTTTCCGTCGTTCTAAATAAGATCGATAGAGATAGGCGGCCCCGAGTGAGGAGAGCAGCAGCGCCACCAGGCTCACGAGCCCGAGGAAATCCCCCATATAGGCTAGGGCGCGGGCCGCGCTTTCGCCGGCTTCTCTAGCGGTGCTGACCCGCAGCTCAGCGCCCGGAAAAAGGGCTTCGATTTTTTGCTTGAGCGCGTCTTCCTCGCCGGGGGCGAGCACAAGATAGGAATAGGTGGCCGTGCTGCCGGCTTCCAGCGCCTCGAGGGCATCCCGCCCCACATAGGCGCGGCCACCAAGGGCAAAGGCGCGAAAGCTTTGTGTGGGGTCATCGCGGATAGCACTGGCTACCCGGAATTTTTGTCCGGCCAGTCCCAGCTCCTCACCCACGCTCGCCCCTAGTTGTTCGAGAATTTCTGGGCTCACCGTGAGGGTGGGCTCGGTGGCGAGAGCGGCGCCGATTTTTTCCTCCGTGACGGGATCCGTGGCGAGGGTGCCAAAGAGCGGGTAGTTAGGGTCCACGGCCTTTACCAGTACCAGGAAGGATTTTCCTCCCTTGCTGAGCATGGAAAAGAATTCCACCGAGCGGCTATAGGGGCGGTGGCCGAGGGCAGCCACGATTTTTTCTTCTTCCGCTGCGGTGAAGGGGCGGCGCAGGCTGAGGGAGAGATCGGCGGAGAGCAGGGCACGGGATTGTTTCTCTAGCGAAGTCGCCACCGAGGCGCGCAAGCCCTCCACGAGGAGGAATCCCGCGAGGCCAAGGCCGAGGATCAGCACAAAGAGCAGAGCAAAGCGGTAGTGGGCGTGGATTTCCCGCCAGAGGAAAGGCCAGAACTTCAAACCCGGCCTCCCTGGATGCGGATCACGCGGTCGCATCTCTTGGCGAGCTCTTCGTTATGCGTCACGAGCAAGCAGGTGATTTTTTGCGAGCGCAGGGTGTGGAAAAAAAGATCCATCACTTGTTGTGCGGTTTCGGCGTCGAGATTTCCGCTGGGTTCGTCGGCCAGCAATAATTTAGGCTCGGTGATCAGCGAGCGGGCGATTGCCACGCGTTGGCACTCGCCCCCGCTGAGCTGCGAAGGCAGGTGCCCCGTGCGGCCGCCAAGGCCCACGGCTTCTAGCAGGGCACGTGCGCGCTCGGGCCGGTGGTGCCCGAGAATTTCGAGGGGCAGGTGCACGTTCTCAAGAGCCGTGAGGTGGGGCAGCAAATGAAATTGCTGGAATACCAGGCTCACATTGCGCGCGCGAAAGAGCGTGAGGGCTGATTCATCGAGAGAGTAGATATCGATGCCGTCGATCACCACGCGTCCGGCATCGGGTTGGTCGAGGCCGGCCAGCAGGCCCAGCAAGGTGGATTTGCCACTGCCCGAGGCTCCGAGCAGGGCCACGAGTTCGCCAGTTTTGAGCTCGGCATCAATGCCCTTTAACGCTTCCACGCGGCTTTCGCCCTGGAGGTAGGTTTTTCTCAAGGCCTCTACACGTAAACTCATGGTAGCTCCGCTTTCAGGAAGGGCAGTAGGCGCGCCGCCATTTCTTTATGGCCCTTTTCATTGGGGTGGATGCCGTCAGGCAAGTTGAGTTTGCTATCTCCCGCCACTCCTTCGAGAAGGAATGGATAGAGCGGAATCTTTTCTTCCTTGGCGAGCGAGGGAAAAACGGCCGCGAAGCGCGAGGTATATTCTTTGCCATAGTTGGGCGGGGCCAAAATACCGGCAAGCAGCACTTTGGCTCCCGATTTTTTTGCGGCCTGGATGGTGAGCGCAAGGTTCTTTTTCATGGACGCGGTGTCGAGCCCACGGAGGCCATCATTGCCTCCGAGCGCCACGAGCACGGCCCGTGGCTTGGCTTTCAGGATCCATTCCACGCGCTTAGGCCCCGAGGCGGAGGTGCTGCCGCTGATGCCCGCGTTCACCACTTTCCAGCCCGGCATTTCTTTTTCTAGAAGCTGGGAAAAGGTGCTTTCCTTGGCGATGCCATACCCTTCGGTGAGCGAATCGCCGAGGATGACGAGGGTGTTCTGGGCGTGGGAAAAGACGGGGAAGAGGGAGAAGAGGAGCAGAAGGAATTTCATACGCTTTACTTTCGCTCAGAAAGGCCGGAAGGGAAAATGCTAAATTCCTACCGACTGCAATTCCTGCATCATCTCGCGCACGACGGGGTTATAGGGGAGGGATTCCAGAGCAGATTTCTTTTCCTCGAGCAGGGTGCACAAAAAACGTAGCAAATCCTCGGTGGTGACAATGCCCACCACTTCTTTTCCATTTCGCGTCACCAGAAAGGCGGAGATTTTTTCCGTGATCATGCCCTCGGCGAGGTCGCGCACGGGGGTGCTTTCGTCCACTGTCACGGCGGGCCAGCTCATGAACTCGCTCACCAGCAGGCCAGGCGCAAAGCCCGGGCGCCGGGGATTCGTAGCGTGTTTGACGTCGCGATCGGAAAGAATGCCGATCACTAGCCCCGTTTTGTCGGTGACGGGAAGGTGACGAATGCGCTTTTCTTCCATTTTTTCGGCGGCCAGGGCAATGGGCTCGTGCGCCCCGATGGTCACAAGTGATTTTGTCATGCTTTCGCCTGCGGTATTTTTCATGAATCCTCCTTAGGCAAGGAGAACTGCAAATTGCATTCCAGCGTCTAGGGCGCGTGTGGACAGGGAAGACGAAAGGGAGTGCGGCTTTTTTCTACGGACTCGGGCAGAAATCCAGGTAGTCTTCGAAATTCAGGATCCACCACTCGCGGATCTCGAACTCTTCCTGGATAGTAATAAGTTTTGTTGAGAGCGATTTGTATTTTTCCAACGCGCCCTTAAAATCAGCCAAGCCCTCGACGCAGCTTGGCCCACGGCCTCTTTGAAAGTTCAGTTGCGCAGATGCGATATTGGACTCGAAATTTTTGCGGCCCGTTTCTAACAAAGGCACGCCATTTTCTCCCTCGGTAAAAGTGGTTCGCGATGCGGCGATTTTTGCGGTGAGGGGGAGTTCCACGTCTTGGTAGAAATCGGCGATCGGAGTGGTGCACGAGCGGGCGGCAGTCATCTTTTCCCGATTTGTTTTGAGCAAAGCGCTGATGTCGTTGATCGTGCCCCTTGTGGCCT
>JAKFYM010000410.1 GCA_021730855.1 Bdellovibrionales bacterium | reverse complement strand
GCGCCGTTCGAAAACCTTGCCTGCCTGGGTGAGGAGCTCGATGCGGTAGCGGACTCCGGGCACCAAGCCCGAGACAAAAACTTCGGCGGTGGCATAGGGAGAGGCGGGCAGCTGCCAGCGATCGAGAAAGATGGCGTCCTGCTGCGCATTTTGCCCGTCCAGCACGCGCACATGGAAATCGAAGTTTTGGGGGTGGAGGATGATAATGCTCGTGGAGGTGGAGTCGGTGGCGCCCTGGAGGATGGGCCAGATCCCTGGGTAGGCCGGTGGATGATCCAGGGTCCAGCCGGAGGATCGTGCTAGGGGGGCGGCTACGCTGCTGGCCAGTAAAAGACCGGAGTACTGCAGAAACCTGCGCCGAGATACATCCATCCTTGAATCTCCCGAGAAAACTATTTCTATTTGTTATAGCTTAGAGGGAGAAAAACAAGCGCGCAAGTCAGGAAATGATTTTTAATCCAGCCAGTCGGCCACGAAGATATTCGTCTCTCCTGGTTCGCGGCCGTTGCGGTTCGATGCCCACACCAGTTTTTTCCCGTCCGGGGAGAACATCGGAAAGGCGTCGAAGCTTTCACTGAAGGTGATTTGTTCGAGGTTCCTGCCGTCAATGTCGATGGCGTAAAGGTCGAACTTGCGGCCCTGGGGATCGCGATAGTTGGAAGAGAAGATCACCCGTTTGTCGTTAGGGAATAAATAAGGAGCGAAGGTGCCGCCCTTGAGGTGAGTGATCTGGCGCTTGCGTTTGCCATCCTTACGAATCAGGAAGAGCTCTAACCAGGAGGGGCGGTACACTCCTTTGGCCAGGTTCTCGAGGTAGTCTTTGCGCTCTTTCTCCGTCTTCGGGTGGAAGGCGCGGTAGATGAGGAAGTTTCCGTCGTGAGAGAAAAAGGCGCCTCCGTCGTAGCCCAGGTCTGTGGTCACGCGCCTCACATTGGTGCCGTCCGTATTCATCAGGTAGAGATCCAAATCTCCATCGCGGGTGCTGGTGAAAACAATCTCCTTCTGGTCGGGGGAAACGGTGGCCTCGGCATCGTAGGCTTTGTTTTCCGTGAGGCGGTGCAACGGGCCTCCGGCAAAGGCGCGCCGGTAGAGCTCATAAGAATCGTAGATCGGCCACACATAGCCATGGGCATGCGAGGCCTTGGGAGGGCAGTCGGGGGAAAAATCGTGGGTGGACGCAAAAAGCATTTCCCAGGGCTCCGGGGCCGTGGGATTGAGGCCGATGAAATAGCCGCAGGTCACGCGGCCTTTGCCGGTGGAAATTTTCTCGAGCGCGCTTCCGTCCAAGCGCATGCGGTACATCTCGTCGCAAGGATGCGAGCCGCGGCGGCTTTGGAAAATCAGCCACTCGCCATCGGCAGAAAAATAAGCTTCGGCATTTTCTCCTCCGAAGGTGAGTTGGCGGATGTTGCGCAGGTGTTTCTCTTCCCCCGCAAAGAGCAGGGGTTTCGGTGCGGCAGGTTTCGGGGCTTCTACGAAGGGCTTTGTGGTTTGGCAGGAGCAGAGAACAACGAGCAGCAGAAGAAACCGCATCAAAGGCACCTCAGAAATATAGGTGACTCAAGCTATAGACCAGGCCAAACGAGAAGTGTAGGCGGGCCGCATTCAAGCGCAGTTCGCGGCAGGCCGGGTCGAGCGGGCCCGTGGCTAGCCGGAGCGCACGCAAAGCATACAGGGCCAAGGGCAGGGTGACCCAGGCCGCCAGCGCCGAGCGGCCCACCAAGCCTGCGGAAATAAGAATCCCCGTCGAGAGAAAGGGGGCGAACAGCAGAAAACCATAGGCCCACTTCGACCAGCGAAACCCATAGGAGCGTGCGATCGTGGAAACTCCGGCCATCGAATCAAAGGGAATCCGCTGCATGTTTCCGGAATGCAGGCGTAGCACCGCCAGGAAAGAGAGCGGGAGCGAGACCAGGGCGAACCAGACAAAAAACGAAGCATCCCGGAAAAGCACCAAGGAGGCTCCCAGGGTGACAATCGGCCCACTGAGGAAAAAGACAATCGGCTCGCCTAATCCCAAATATTTGTAGTGAAAGGGCCAGCCGCTATAGCTTGCGGCCCCCAGCGCGCCCACCAAGCTCAGCCACACGAGGTGCTTGCCCACGAGCGCGATCGGCAGCTGCGCCAGCAGTACTACTCCAAGCACGCAGCCGCTGATCATCAGTAGGGCCGCGGCATTGCGGATGTGCACGGCGGGGATCCAGAGTTTTTGGATCACGCCACTGCCGCCGGATTGCCCGGGAGAATCCACGCCCCGCAGGTGGTCTTCGTAGTCACTCCAAAGGTTGCAGCTTGCGTGGATAAGGAAGACCGAGGCAAGGAGCAGAAAACTCAGGCCGGAGACCGGAGGGCGGCTCTGTTGGTGGTAGACGGCGAGCACCAGCACGAGAGGCAAGAGACTGAAAAGCAAATAGGGCAATCGCAGGGCGGCAAGCCAGCGCCAAGCAATAGCTGGTCGCGGCCATTCGGTTCTTGGCAGAAGCTCGACCAGCACCTGACGCTCACTCTCGGGAAAAACGGAGGAGCGAAAACGTCCCTCTCCCTTCAGCCGCGCCACCCATTCTTCGCCATCTTCCCAGACACGAAAGTCTCTTAGGGTTTGTTGCACAAAATCGTGCCCCATGGGGAGGATGCGGTTTTCCATCATTGCATCCTCTGGAGCAGGGAGCTCGTGAGCTGGCGGGTGAGGTCCTTCCAGGTGGAGGGCGGCAAGGCATCCAGATGCGCTAGCGCAAAGGCGCTATGGTCGGCGGCCTCTTTGCGGGCCCATGCGAGAGCGTCCACATATTCCGAGCAAACCCGGAGCGATTCCCCTAGGGCTTCGGGGCGGGGAATATAGCCATATTCATCTTTTTGCGAAAACGACCCTTCGAGCAGGCCGGCCGCGCGCCTGGACTGGCGCACGAGCATCACGGTCACAGAATTGAGTTTGCGCTCATGCAAGTCCTGGTAGCGCGGCTTGCCCGTGTCCTTGCCTTCCCAATCGAGGATGTCGTCGAGGAGCTGGAAGGCCAAACCAAGGTGGGTGCCGAACCGAAAAAGGTCTTCCGCATGACGGCCGGCGCGGTGCCCGCTCACCCAGCCCGACCACGCAAAAAGCGAGGCGGTTTTGCGGCGCGCCACTTCGAGCACGGCTTCCACATCGGAATGCACCTGGCCCATGAGATCAGCCTGCAGGCATTCGCCCTCCACGAGCTCGCGCACGGTTTGGGCTAGGCGTTTTAGGATCTCGGGGTCATTGAGCTCGGCCATGTCGGAGATGGCTTTGGCTAAGAGAGCATCGCCCGAGAGGATGGTCGTATGGGCGCTGTATTTCAGGTGGGCGGCCATGCGGCCGCGGCGGGTGGTGGCACCGTCGAGGATGTCGTCGTGGAGCAGCGTGGCTGTGTGCACGAGCTCCGCGGCCACGGCACAGGGAGCGAGTTTGCTGAAGGGCTGGTCCAGGGCTCGGCCCAGGAGACAGATCAGAAGGGGGCGCACGCGTTTTCCCCCGGCGGCCAAAAGATGATGAGCGGGGGCAGAGAGAGTGGGGGCGGAACCGAAGCGATCGTTCACCTGCCAGTTCAGGCCTTCCACCTCGCGCTCAATCTCGAGGATGAGGCGCTTGGTCTCGAAGGTGAGCGGCATTTTTTTTTGCAGCTCCGCACCAGCGGTCGGAGGTGGAATCAGGCCTTCGCTCATTTTTTCTTATCCTTGGATCTTAGGATTTTTTCCGACTTAATGGCGATGTCGCCCGTGATGTCCTGGAGACGATCGAATTCCTCGAGCTTCTCCACCACGCCTTTCCCGTGCAGTTCAATGGTGAGGGTGGGTTTAGATTTATCCACCCACATATAGCGGCCCAAGCTGCCGGGATAGTTGCCCAAGTTTTTCCAGGGAATGCGGGGAAAGTTTGGGGGAGCGATTTTGGGGCCATCAAAATCGAGCACTCCATAAGGCGTGTGGATCGAAAGGATCAGGTCGGGCTGGAAGTCATCGATATGGGCCAGAGCACATATGGTCTCTTTTTCGCTGGCGGCAGATTTTCCTGGATAGCGCCTAGGGTCTTTTTTGGTTTCTTTCTCCCAATACTTTAAGGCTTTTTCGTCCCAGTCTTTGGTGGGGAAGTTACGGTTCACGTCCACGCCATTGGCGTTCATTCGTGTTTTGTTTTTCAAGCCATCGGGATTCAAGATGGGCACCACGCGCCAGGAGTTGCGCGGCTCGATGAGGCCCAAGCGCTCGATCCAGGAGCGTGCCACGCTTCCACTGGGGAATTCATCTCCATGCACTAGGGCGAAAACCAGGATTTTTTTTGGCTCTTTCTCGGTGGCGCGGGCGGCACGGTCATAATGAAAAATGCGCACGCCCTTTTCGCTCACGCAACTCTCGAGCTGGGCCGCTTTGGCGCAGGCTGCCGCGAGCTCCCCGTTTTTTGTTTTTCCGGGCAGGGCCTTGAGGCTGCTCACACAAAAATCACTGAGGTTCTCGGCGAAGGCAGTGCTGGTTAGCAAAAGGAAAAAAAGAAATGTCATAGATTTTTATTCTTCGCGCGGCTGGCGACTTGCTGTTTTTTGCGAAATTCCACAAGTTTTTTGCTTAGGCGTTCGTCCTCGAGCGCCAAAATTTGGATAGCGAGTAGGGCTGCATTGGTGGCGGCTCCGATGGCCACGGTGGCCACGGGCACTCCCGAGGGCATCTGTACGATGGATAAAAGGCTATCGAGACCTTGCAGGTGTTTGCTCGGAATGGGAACGCCAATCACGGGCAGCACGGTGTGGGCGGCGAGCATGCCGGGAAGGTGGGCGGCGCCCCCGGCAGCGGCGATGATGATTTTCAGGCCGCGCGAGGCGGCGGAGCTACCGTACGCGGCCATGTCTTCCGGCGTGCGATGCGCGGAGACGACTTGTTTTTCAAAAGGAACGCCGAACTCCTTGAGGGTCGTGGCGGCGGCTTCGAGCACGGGCCAATCAGAATCACTGCCCATAGCCAGGCCGACGAGAAATTTCTTTTTCATTTCTTTTACTTACCGTGACGCCCAGCGAGAATCAAGGATTTGATCGGCCACTTTATGGCATTCTGCCAGAGTTTCCCCGTACACTGTGAAGTGCCCCATTTTTCTCCAGGGGCGCGCCTCGGATTTTCCGTACCAATGCAACTTCACATTTTCCGGCCACGGAGCCCCGCAGGTGAGACGGGTGAAGAGGGGCGCAAAATCTTTTTCTGAGGGCGGCCAGAGCAAATTCACCATCAGCGCCGCCGGATGCGTGGGCTCGGTGCGGGCGAGCGGCATGCCAAGGCCGGCGCGCAGGTGGTTTTCAAATTGCGAGCCCGCACAGACATCGATCGTGAAGTGCCCGGAATTATGCACGCGGGGAGCGATCTCGTTCACGAGCACTTCTTCCCCTTGGACAAAACATTCCACCGCCAATACACCCACGTACTGCAGGCCCTCGGCGATTTGTTTGGCGATCTCTTTGGCTTTTTGCGCCACGGCGGTTTGCGCAAATTCCTTGGTGTATTCCACCTGGAAACAGATCCCGTTCTGCTGGATGCTCCGAACGGTGGGATAGCTTTCGATTTCCCCGGTGGCCGAACGGCAGACCACGGCCGCAATTTCGGCCGAAAAATTCACACGCTTTTCGATGTAGGGATCCACAAGTTTTGCCGCCACCTCGGCGGCCGGGCCATCCTTGGTTTGCCCGTTAGCCTCGACAAGCCACACGCCCTTGCCGTCGTAGCCACCCTTGCCCGATTTTAGCACCGCGCCTTGGTGCTCGCGGATAAAGGCATCGGTGGCGGCTGTCCAAGGACTGGCATTCACATGGGGCGCACTCGCGATACCGCAGTGCGCAATGAGCTCTTTTTGTGTGCGCTTGCTCTTCATCCGCAGGAAAGACTTCCAGCTAGGAAAGGAGGGGATACCTCGGGCTTCGATGGCGGCGAGCAGATTTTCGTCAATATGCTCCTGTTCAAAGGTGATGATTACCTGGGTGGGATCCACGTCTTTTATCAGACTCCAGGCTTCGGGAATTCCCACGGCAGAAAAGCGAATCCCCAGCTGTTTCGCCGCCTTGCTCAGCATGAGGCCAAGCTGTCCGTTTCCTAAGGTGATCACTGCGCTTTGCGTTTTCATTTCGCTGGAAAACCCGTTACCCTTAATAGGACGGACCCTATGGCTGGGGCCGCATCTTTAGCAATCAGCAGGAGGCTGAGCGCCTTGCAATTCTTTAGTCTACCAATTCTTTTTAAATTTGTAACCATAACAAGATTTGTCCTGTTTTCTTTATGTGTTTTTTCGTTTAGTTCCGGCGCACTGGCGGCTTCTAAGTCTTCCGATACGGATGTGATCAAGAGCTTAGATCTTCCTTCTCCTGAGCATCTGGCCACTGAGCTCGGCTATAAACCAAATACATTCAAGAAGGCGGTAGAGGACTTCGCGTCGGCCATCTCCCAAGGCCGCCAGAGCCAGGCCTATCGTCGTTTATGCGCCCAGGACGAACAGACCTGCGCCCTAATCGCGGATTTTCACGCGCAGGCGGCCGATGCCAAACGGGATCGCATGCGGAAGAAAAAAACCAAACGCTTCCGCATCACCGAAGAGACCACCGCCCAGGCCCAGCGCTTTGATTTCCATGTGCTCGTGAATAGCTTGCGCGTGGAGAACGAAGACAAGTTTGCGTCTCTCTCTGCTCGCAGCCTGGAGGAGACAACCTGCCCCCGCAATCTTTCCTCGGCCCTAACAATCAAGGCCGAAGAGTATTTCCCCTCGGCCCGCGCCCGGGATCTAGCCCGCAAGCTTTTTGCGCACGCTAAGCCTTGCATGAAACCGGAGGACGTGGAGTTCGAACGGCTGCATTTGCGGCTAGGCCTCTATGCCTACTACGATGGCAGTCGCCAGCGTGCTCGTGAGCTTCTTGTAGAAGCCAAGCGGGCCGTGGAGCCCACGGAGCGCTACCGCGTGCTTTATTGGCTGGGCAAGATCGCGCAGGATTCCGGCGTGAAGGCGCGCGACAATCAGGACTGGACCGACCTGATGAACGAATACCCTCTCTCCTTTTACGCGATCAAGGCCGCCACGCAGGTGAATAAAGATCCTCTGGAAATGATCACGCAGCGGAAAATGGGCGGGGTGAAACGGGAGGTTCCCGGCGATCCGGAGCTGAACCGCATGATCCACTGGCTAGAGGCGCTTTATATTCATAAAAAGCCCTCGTCCGTGGCCAAGTGGGCGAGCTGGATTGTGCGCGCCAATGAGGAAGAGCTGGATGTGGACGTGCTCCACTACCTTTCCACAATCAAGGTGGCGGCTGGAATGTACCGCTCGAATATCTCGATGCTCTTTTCTTATTTCCGCAAGAACCCCAAGGCTCTGAACGACGAAGGCCTCAAGCTGCTCTATCCTCGCCCTTATTTTGCGATGATCGAAGAGGCGAGCCGCGGGAAGATCGATGCTTTTTTGGTGATGGGCCTCATGCGCCAGGAGAGTGCTTTTGATTCCAAGGCCGTCTCCCGCATGCATGCAAAGGGCCTGATGCAGATCATCCCGCAGACCGCGCGCCGCCTCGCCAGCCAGGGGCATCGCAAGCTGATGGATGAAAAAGAGAACACCAAAATGGGCGTGAAGTACCTCCTGCAGCTTGGGCAGAAATTCGATGGCTCGGCTGAGCTAGTACTCGCCGGCTACAACGCCGGACCAATGAAAGTGGACGAGTGGCTGCGGCGGCACCCGGAGCGCAAGCCTGATCCACTGCTCTGGAACGATTTGATTCCCTATATGGAGACGCGGGACTACGTGGTCTCCATCCTTAGGAATAATTATTTATACACCCGCCTGTATGGCAAGAGCGATGAGGCCTTGGAAGAGGGGATGTTCGCGAGCTCGCTGGTGCGGGAGCTGTTGGTGAAGAAATAGGCGTGGTTAGTACGTAGGTGGACAGTTGATCGCGCAGGTTACGGTGTTCTGGCACGTCCATACATTCAATTCCACGTTCTTCACAAAAAACGACTCGATGCGAACTTTCGCAGCGCCCCCCTCGGAGATCAGGAGTTTGGTGAAGGGGAACTTTCCGATATTTTTGTCTCCCACGATAAGAGAAATGAATTCGGCATTGATCTCGGAACGAGCGGTGACTGAGGCCCCGGAGGGTATCTCATCGATGACAAAATCCTCAAAAGGCGGCGCGGGAGTGGTTCCTGCATTGTTCACGATGGTTTCGAGCTTTTTGTGGACCACGCAGATCTTGCCGGCCGCAATCAGGGTGCCCAGCTTGGTGTCTTCGCAGTAGGACTTAAATGTGGTGGTGCCTAGGTCAGGCACTTCGCGTTCACAGGTGGCCTCAAAAGGTTCTTGTTTCTCTAGATCGTCCACATTTACGCCTCCGCAGGAGACAAGCAGGGGAATGGCGAGGAGTGAAAATAAGGAATTTCTCATGGTCAAAGCTTAGCACTTTCTAGGTGAGGGTCAAATTTTAGGCGCATCTTAGATTCTATAAGGCACGTTTAGTGCCAGCTGAGCTTACTTTTTGCGGAAGGGTGAGGTGTCTTAACACAAGCGGCTAGGCAATTGTCCAAAAGCCAGACAACTTAAAACTCCAGATCCTCGTACTCATCCCCCGCATCCAAGTGCTCATCGATCTCGCCGTTCTCGTTCACGCTCCAGCGCACCGATTGCTCGTCCTCATGAAATTGGGCGAGGATTTCGTAGCCCTCGGGGGTATTGGTCTGGGCCAGCAGAAAGCCCTGGCAGAAGCTGTCTAAAGGCATGTCCACCGTGCGTCGGTAGTATTTCCCGGTCTTGCGCATCCGCCGCTCTTGGAGTTTATGGGCATTGTCGAGGCAGTGCTTGAGGCGGGTGCCTTCGGCTTCCGTGGCAGCCCGCAATGGGTACATTTCGAGGTCGTCCTTATTGCTTAAGGTGCCGCCCACGCAGCCCACCAACAAAAAACCAAGCACCCAGATTTTGCCAGCAGCTCTCACAAGAACACCTTTTCTTTTACTTGAAAGTCCTTGCCGTTCCACCCCACGCGGGCTCCGGGCATATAGGGGCAGTGCTCGAAGAAAATCACCGTCTCTTTTTCGGCCGCCTCGCTGAGGATTTTTTTCTTCTCCTGCATGGTGGTGAGCGGGAAGCAGTCGTAGCCCATGACCCAGGCCACCCGCACGTGGGCGCTCATCGGGATGATGTCGGCGCAGTAGAGCAGCGAGCGCGTGCCATCGGAGACAAAGGGATGCTGCATGCCGATGGTGTGGCCTTCGGTGAGACGTAGGGAAATGCCGGGCAGGATTTCTTCCTCTCCTTCCACGATCTCTAGCTGCGAATCCCCTTGGTAGATCGAAAAATTGTCCTGCAGGTAGGAGGCGCGGTCTTTTTCGTTGGGCTTCCAGGCATGCTCCCAATTGCGTTTCTGGGCCCAGACTTTTGCGCGCGGAAAACGTGGCACCAGTTTTCCAGCTTCATCCAGCTTAGTGAGCCCACCCATATGGTCGAAGTGAAAGTGGGTGGCGATCACATCGGTGATGTCTTCGGGTTTTAGGCCGAGGCGCCCAAGTTCCAAGTCTAGGGCGTAGGGGCCCACTTTATAGCGGTCTTTAAAGCGGGCATCGTCTTTGTCACCGAGGCCGCAGTCCACGAGAATGTTGCGTTTATTTGTGGAATCTTGGAGTAGCAGGCAGCGGGTGCGCATGTCGATGCGGTTTTGTTCATCGGCGGGATTTTCTTTTTGCCACACCACTTTCGGCACAATGCCGAACATCGCGCCTCCATCGAGGCCGAAGCTTCCAAGCTCTAGGCTATGCAGCCTGTAGTTTCCGATTTGCATGGATATAGTCTTATCATAATGGCGCAAGCCATCGCTCACGCAATGCGCTGTCCTGTTTCCAGGTGAGAATAAGACCGCGGTGCAAAAAAAACCGCGCTTGTGAGCCAAGCTGAAAGGAAATAAGATAAAGAATCAGAAAATTTTAGACCTCACCTTCAGGAGATTCGAGATGAAACGCGCAAAAATCACTGTAGTCGGGGGCGGATTCGTGGGCAGCACTGCTGCACACTGGATCGCTTCCAAAGAATTAGCCGACGTGGCCTTGGTGGACATCAATGGCGATATGGCGGCCGGCAAAGCTTTGGACCTTGCCCAGTCCGGTCCGGTGGAAGGCTTCGATGCCCGCGTGCAAGGCTCTGCCGACTATGCCATCAGCGCGAATTCTGATGTGGTGATCATCACTGCCGGTTTGCCGCGTAAGCCCGGCATGAGCCGCGATGACCTCCTGCTCACCAACGCAAAGATCGTGAGAGAGTGCGCGCAGAACGCCGCCAAACATTCTCCGCAGGCCGTCTTGATCATCGTCTCCAACCCTCTCGATGCCATGTGCCACGTGGCGATGGAAGCCTCGGGTTTTCCGCGCGAGCGCGTGATCGGCATGGCCGGCGTGCTCGACGGCGCGCGTTTCCGCACCTTCATCGCTCAGGAGCTGAATGTTTCGGTGGAAGACGTGCAAGCGTTTGTCTACGGCGGCCATGGCGACACCATGGTGCCCATGCCGCGCTACGTGACCGTGGGCGGAATCCCGCTCCCGCAGCTTCTCTCGAAAGACAAGATCGATGCCCTCGTGAAGCGCACTGCCACCGGCGGCGCCGAGATCGTGGGCCTGCTCAAGACGGGCTCGGCCTACTACGCGCCCTCGGCCTCGGCCGTGCAAATGGCCGAAGCCATCATCAAGGACAAAAAACGCATCCTGCCCTGCGCCTGTCTCCTCCAAGGCGAGCTGGGCGTGAATGGCCTCTTCGTGGGCGTGCTCGCGAAGATTGGCACCAAGGGTATCGAGCAGATCATGCCGATCGAAATGAATGACGAAGAAAAAGCCCTGTTCCAAAAGTCGGCGAAGTCCGTGCAGGAGCTAGTGGACGTTCTCAATAAGAATAAATAAGGAGTCCAAAGGGTGAACATTCACGAGTACCAAGCCAAAGAGTTGTTTCGTAAAGAAGGCATTCCCACTCCCCGCGGAAAAGTGGCATTTACGGTGGACGAGGCCGTGGCCGCTGCCAAGGAACTGGGCACGCCCGTGGTGGTGGTGAAGGCACAGATCCACGCGGGAGGCCGCGGCAAGGGCGGGGGCGTGAAGGTTTCCAAAAGCCTCGACGACGTGAAAACGAATGCCGCGAAGATCCTGGGCATGCAGCTCGTGACCCACCAGACCGGTCCCGAAGGCAAAAAGGTGCACAAGGTGCTGATCGAGGAAGGCTCCAATATTGATAAGGAGCTCTATCTTTCGATGATCCTGGATCGTGACACCAGCTGCGTGGCTTTCATCGTGAGCACCGAGGGCGGGATGGACATCGAGGAGGTGTCGGCCAGCCACCCCGAGAAGATCCAGACCATCCAAGTGGATCCCACCTTGGGCTTCATGCCCTTCCATGGGCGCAAGATCGCCGATGCCTATGGCTTCACCGATCCTGACTTGCGCAAGCAGGCGGCCAAGATCGCGGAGCAGCTCTATAATTTCTATTTTAAATACGACTGCTCGATGGTGGAGATCAATCCTTTGATCATCACCAAGGAGAAGAAGCTCCTGCCGCTCGATGCGAAACTCAATTTTGAGGACAATGCGCTTTTCCGCCACCCCGAAGTGACGGCCCTGCGCGATCTAGCCGAAGAGACCGAAGGGGAGATTGAGGCGGCAAAATTCGAGCTCGCCTATATCTCGCTCGACGGAGAAATCGGTTGCATGGTGAATGGCGCGGGCCTCGCAATGGCCACGCTCGATATCATTCAATTGGCCGGCGGCACTCCCGCCAACTTCCTTGATGTGGGCGGCGGAGCCAATAAAGAGAAAGTGCAGGCTGCTTTTAAGATCATCCTGTCCGATCCTAAGGTGAAGGGCATCCTGGTGAATATCTTCGGCGGCATCATGAAGTGCGATATCATCGCCGAGGGCATCATCGCCGCGGCTCGGGAGATGCATGTGCAGGTGCCGCTCGTGGTGCGCCTCCAGGGCACGAATGTGGAAAAAGGCAAAGAACTGCTCGCGCAATCGGGCTTAAAAATCACTCCGGCCGACGACCTCAAAGACGCCGCGGAAAAAATCGTGAAAGCCGTAAAGGGAGCCTGAGATGTCGATCCTCATCAATAAAAATACTAGAATCCTGGTTCAAGGAATCACCGGCAAACACGGCTCCTTCCATGCCGAGCAATGCCTGGCTTACGGATCGAAGATCGTGGCCGGCGTGACCCCCGGCAAGGGCGGCACTAAGTTCATGGACGTCGTGCCTATTTTCAATTCCGTAGCAGAAGCGAAAGAAAAGACCGGTGCCACCGTCTCCATGCTTTTCGTGCCCCCTGCCTTTGCGGCCGACGCCATTGCCGAGGGCGTGGATGCCGACCTTGATCTCATCGTGGCGATCACCGAGGGAATCCCCGTGAACGACATGATGAGGGTGAAGCACTATATGAAGGGCAAGCGCACTCGTCTCGTGGGCCCGAACTGCCCCGGCGTGATCACTCCCGGGGAATGCAAAATCGGGATCATGCCCGGCCATATCCACAAGCCAGGCTCCGTGGGCGTGCTCTCGCGCTCCGGAACTCTCACGTATGAAGCTGTGTACCAGCTCACCCAGCGTGGCATCGGCCAAAGCTCCTGCGTGGGCATTGGTGGAGATCCCGTGAACGGCACCAACTTTATCGACGTGCTCGATCTCTTCAACAAAGACCCTGGCACCGAAGCCGTGATCATGATCGGCGAGATCGGGGGCACGGCCGAGGAGAATGCCGCCGCCTGGATCAAGGCCAATATGAAGAAGCCCGTGGTGGCCTTCATTGCGGGCTCTGCCGCTCCTCCCGGAAGACGGATGGGCCATGCTGGCGCCATCATCTCGGGCGGAAAAGGCACGGCCGCGGCGAAGTTCGCGGCGCTCGAGGCCGCCGGAGTCACGATCAGCCGCACTCCGGCCGATCTGGGATCCACGCTCGCCAAGCGCATTGGCAAATAAATAAAAAGCGGGATCCCCTAGCTCAATCGCAATTCTTTCTCCTCGAGGCGTCCGATGAGGGCCAGCGCTCTCCGGGGCGTGGGCCTGCTCGTGGGCTGGTGGGAGAGGCGCTTCTGGCGGCGGGGCACGAGTGCTGGCCAAGCGCGCGGTTCGCGCCGAGCTACAGGGCTGAACGGACGGATAAGTAAGGCCTGTCAGGTGCCGCTCGCGACTAGCCCGATTGCTGGAAATTCCGGAACTTATTGTGAGCAGAACAGAGGAGCCTGAGGTTCTCGGGTTTGTTGCTGCCTCTTTTGGCGTATTCGACAATATGGTCGATTTCTAGGGCATGGCGGCTGGTGCAGCGTTTGCCGTTTTTCTCGTATTCGCATTGGTGGTTGGCTCGCTTCCACACAAAGTCTTGGGTGGCTTTGGGGATATAGCGCGTTCGATTTTCCTGCGTTTCCTGCGCTTGGGGCGCGCTACGAGGCGGCGCATCATCCACCTTTAGCGCCTTGTCTGCGAGGATCTCGATGAGCTTGGCCAGATCTCCCTCATAATTTTGATGCGCCAGGAGGCCTTTGCATTTTTCTAATTTTTCGAGGAGCTCGGGGCTGGCGTAGAAAGAAAGCTTCACCTTGGCTTCGGGATCGTAGCGGTCGTTTAATTTCTTTTCGGCTTCTCTGGTGGTGCAGTCATAAAGGCTCTCGAGCACCTCTTCTTTTTCTGCTTTAGGAACAACTCTCTTTTTTTCCTCCCGGCGAAAGTGTCCCTGCGCTTCGGCGGCATTCGAAAGCGAGACTTTCCCTTCTTTTATCTTTTCGATCACTTCGGGAATTTCTTTCCCGAGACGCATGGCTTCGATGCGCACCTGCGCTTCGGCCGGAGTGTAGAGAAGGAACTCCGTGCAGAAGGCGAAAAGGGAGGAATAACCCTCTTCCAAGAAGAGTTTTCTTTTTTCTACTTCCTGTAAGTAAAGAAGCACGCGAGTGACTAGTAAGCGCTCCTGCCCGGTGAGATCTTTTAGTTCTTCTAGGAGTTCGTGGTTTTTCTTTTTGCTCAAGTCCATGGGTACCTCCAAATTTTTCCGAAGCTACCATGGGTTTTTGGCGAGGATTTTTACGAAAGAGCAGGCGCTCTAGGAGCCGCGAGAAGAGATTCCGACAAGAAAAAAGACTGCTGCGATTTGCTGCTCATATAGAGTAAATGCGCGCGTCTCCAGCGCAAGCCTAGGAAGAGACTAGAAAACCCACCACGCCCGCAAAAACACCTGTCAAGAGGAGAGAAAGAAAAAATCACGCTCGCCGCAAAAATCCGTCCTGAGCAAGCAACCAAGCGAGAGAAATCTTCTCG
>JAKFYM010000034.1 GCA_021730855.1 Bdellovibrionales bacterium | reverse complement strand
CCATTAAGTAGCTAATTCAAAAAGTAGCTAATTCAAATTAATGCAAATTAATGAGAGATAGGCTCAGCTAAGCTGCTAACGCTCTCATTGATCTCCGAAACGCGCCGATACAGCGTCTTACGATCAATGTCTAAGTCCTTGGCTGTCTTATCCTTCGCGCCCTCATTTGAGTCTAGGGCGTATTTGATATAGCGATTGGTCACTTCGTGCAAAGTAGGCAGCGGCCCACGCACCGGAATCCAAAAGCCATTTTCTCTATTGCTGTCCAATTCGGTATCGCCCTGCCATCCCATTTGCATTCCATTTTGGAGGTCAAAATCCTCGCGCGTGAGCTTGGAGCCTTCACAGAGAACTACGGCACGCTCAATGGCGTTTTCGAGCTCCCGCACATTGCCTGGCCAGGCTTGCCCAAGCAGATATTCCACCGCGTCTTTTTGGATGCCCGAGACTTGTTTCTCGTTCATAATCGAAAACTTCTTGATGAAGAATTCGGTGAGCGGAATGAGATCATCCTTGCGATCCCGCAAAGCGGGCACATGCACCTGGATCACATTCAAGCGGAAAAATAAATCTTCGCGGAATTTTCCCGCACGGATCTCTTTGCGCAAATCTTTATGGGTGGCCGACACAATCCGCGCCTCAAAAGGACGCGATTGATTTTCTCCCACGCGGCGAAGCTTGCGATCCTGCAAGACACGCAAAAGCTTGGCCTGGAGGGGCAAACTTAGGTCGCCAATTTCATCGAGCAAGACCGTGCCTTTCCCTGCTTCTTCAAATAGGCCAATTTTGCCGCCCGTCGCTCCCGTAAAGGCGCCCTTGGCATGGCCAAAAAGCTCTGATTCCATGAGGCTCTCGGGAATGGCCGAGCAATTGATCGCCAGAAAAGGCTCGCGGGCCACGGAACTTTGTTGGTGGATAAAACGTGCCACCACCTCTTTGCCGGATCCAGTCTCCCCGGAAATAAAAATATTGGACCGACTCGGAGCCACGCGCTTGGCAAGGTCAATCGCTTTTAAGAACAACGGGCTCTTGCCAATGATTCCCTCGGAGGCACCCTGCTGCCCGGAGACCGCCACTTTCAGGATCTTATTTTCGCTATGGACTCGGTTGAAATAGAGCGCTCGCTGCACGGCCACGAGCAACTGGGGGAAATTAATGGGCTTAAACACAAAGTCATAGGCTCCAGCCTCAATGCCTTCCATCGCCTTTTCGGTGGACCGATGGGAGGTAATAAGAATGAGCGGCTGGTCAATTCCCGAATTCCGCATGGCTTCCGTGAGCGCGATCCCTGAAATGTCCGGCAACATCAAATCACAAAGCACCACATCAAAACTTGCGGGATCGGCACTCGCCGCCTGAAGAAAGGAGCGGCCGCTCGAAAAACGAATGACCTGAAAGCCATTTTGACGAAAAAATGCCGTGATCATTTCCTGCAAGTCGAGGTCGTCATCCACGACGGCAATTTTGGGACGTACTGTTTTAGAAATGGGGTTGTTCATAGAAGTCAATTAACATGCGTACGTTTTTTCCTCAAGCCTATTAGACTTTTTTCCTCGCATGAATGCGGCTTTTTGCCCAAGTGGCTTTACTTCCCATGGGGCATTTGCTATTTATCGTCGATCATTTCTTACGCTGGCCCCTTTTACGCCCCACCCAGGCGCAGGGGGAAGGAAACACAATGCCCAAGGAAGTCCCAAAAATAATACGACACGCTGCTGCCTTTGCCGGGCTTTTGCTAATCCTGCTCATCAACAGCTACTTCCTGCACTACGCCTTTCGCAGTCTGAGCCAGCACCAAGATTGGGTGAATCATACTTTAGAAGTGATCGCGGAGATCGAAGCCACGGTCTCCTCTCTGAAAGACGTGGAAACCGGCGCACGAGGCTATACTCTGAGCCGGCAGGATGAGCACCTTAAGCCCTATCAACAAGGGGTGTCCGATGTGTGGCTGCACCTCCAGCGTTTTCGCGTCCTCACGAGCGATAATCCAGTCCAGCAAAGAGCGGCCAACGAGGTGGAGAGGCTGCTCAGGGAACGCCTCCAAGCCCTAAGTGCGCTCGTAGCAGGCGCCAGCGACAAACGAAAAAGCGCAGAAAGCCTCATTCCCATTGTGGAGCGCGGCCGCGAAACCATGGAAAGAATCCGCCTTTTAGCGCAAAGCATGGAGACCTCGGAAAGAGAGCTACTTTCCGCCCGAGCAGAACAAGTGGAACGGCAAAAACTACTTTTCCTCTTCATTTTGTTTGCCACCACCGTGATCAGCGTGGGCTCTATCTCGTTTGCTTTCTTGCAATTCAAACGCAACCAAGACCGGATGAATCAGGAGCTACGGGAGCGCACCTTTGAATCCTGGACTCGGGAAAATATCGCGGAAGCCGCGCGAGTCACCGCGGGGGACATCTCCCTTCCCCAAACGGCTAAGGGAGTGCTGGAGTTTTTGGCCAAACTCTTAAATCTGCCCGCGGCCAAGCTTTTTGTGGTGGAGGGCGCCCAGCTCACCTTGGCCGGAGCCCATGGCCTAGATCTTTCAGAAGCGGAAGATAAGCGACACCTCGGCCTCGCCCTCGAGGCCGCAAAACGCCAAGATCTATGGTCGGTGCCTGAAGTGCCAAAAGAATACTGGCACATTCGCTCGGGCCTCGGCAGCGCCAATCCTGGTCACCTTTTGTTTATGCCCCTGCTATTTCAATCCAGAGTGGTGGGACTAGTGGAGATGGCCGCCTTTAGCCCCCCCAGCTCCGAGCAAATCACTCTCCTGAGCGAGCTGACCGGCACCTTGGGGATCGGCCTGAATGCGGTGATCTCCCGCGATAAATTACAAGAACTTTTGGAAGAGACGCGCCAGCAATCGGAAGAACTGCAAGCCCAGCAGGAAGAACTGCGCAGCAATAACGAAGAGCTCGAGCAGCAGGCACGCGCTCTCGAAAGCCAGCAGCAGGCCATGGCAGTAAAAAATGACGAACTAGAAGCAGCTCGCGCCGACCTTCAGTCACGCGCCGATGAGCTTCGCCGCTCGAGCCAATATAAATCGGAATTCCTGGCCAAGATGTCCCACGAACTGCGCACTCCCTTGAATGGCATCTTGATCCTCTCTTCGCTCTTAATGGAAGACAGTGAAGGCAATCTGAATGAAAAGCAAAAAGGATTTGCTCGTTCTGTTTTCAATGCGGGGAATGACCTTCTATTGCTAATCAATGACATCTTAGACCTGTCTAAGATCGAGGCGCGTAAACTCGAAGTGCGTCCAGAAAAATTCCAACTGAAAACCCTCCTTAGCCAGATCCAGCAGATGTTCGAGCACCAGGCCGCGAGCAAGGGCTTAGGCTTCTCCGTGGACGCTTCAGAAGAGGTAGCAAACAAAGAACTCTTCACCGATGCCCAGCGCCTTGAACAAATCCTACGGAACTTTTTAGCGAATGCGATCAAGTTTACGGAAAAAGGAAAGGTGAGCCTGCGCGTGGCGCCCAGCGGTCAAGACTATTTAAAATTCTCGGTGATGGACACCGGCATCGGCATTCCCTCCCACCAGCTAAAAAAGATTTTTGAAGCCTTTGAGCAGTCGGACGGCTCCATCAGCAGGAAGTATGGAGGAACGGGCCTGGGATTAAGTATCTCCCGCGAGCTGGCAAACCTTCTAGGGGCAAAAATCGAACTCTCCAGCCTCGAGGGCGAAGGAAGCGAATTTAGTATCTTGCTCCCTCTGCGCTGGAAGGGGGAACTTGCCCCCGAGCAAAAACCAATGGCTCCCGAAGAGAAAAAAAATATCGAACAAATTCCTTTCTCCGCTGAGCTAAAATCGCGAGCCAGAAAGAGGCTCAGCGGCCTCGTGCCAGACAAAAAAACCATACTCGTTGTGGAAGACGATGAGAAATTTCGCGGCTCGGTGGTGGATACGGTGAAATCCAATGGATTTCAGGCCATCGAAGCGGCCGATGGTGAGGAAGCGCTCTTTCTCTTAAGCGAATATGTGCCCGATGCCATCTTGCTCGACATCAAACTCCCGGGCGTGAGTGGCCTGGGCGTGCTCGAGATGACCAAACAAACCCCTCGGCTGCGGCACGTGCCGATTCATATGATCTCTGCCTTAAATTACCAGCACAATGCCTTACGCCTCGGGGCCATGGGCTATCTCACCAAACCCGTGACGGTGCAGAAGGTTCGCTCCGCCCTCCAGCGCATTGAAAAATTCCTTTCCGAACGCCTTCGCAAGGTATTGATTGTGGAAGACGACCACAAACAGAGCCAGGGGATCCGCGAACTTATCTCGGGCGACGACGTAGAGGTGGTGGCCGCGGGCACCGGCAAAACAGCCGTGCGCGAACTGAGCAATAATACCTTTGACTGCGTCATTCTCGATCTCACCCTGCCCGACATCTCGGGATTCGAGCTCCTCTCCGAACTTTCGTCCCTTCCTATCTCTTTGCCTCCGATTGTGGTCTATACGGGCAAAGACCTCACCAAAGAAGAAGAGGAATACCTACGCCGCTTCTCGGAGAGCATCATCATCAAGGGAGCCCGCTCTCCGGAGCGATTGCTCGACGAAGTAAATCTCTTTCTCCATCGCGTGGAGAGCCTACTACCCACCGACAAACAGAGCCTGCTTTCGCAGATGCGCTCGCGCGAGCATTCCTTTCAGGGCAAGACCGTCTTGCTCGTGGACGACGACCTGAGGAATGTCTTCGCCCTAGCTAGCGCCCTCGAAGCCAAAGGCCTCAATGTTCGCATCGCCAAAGACGGAATCGAATCTCTAGAAGTTTTGGAGAAGCATAACGATATCGACCTCGTGCTCATGGACATCATGATGCCACGGATGGACGGATTCGAAACCATGCGCCATATCCGCAAAAGCAGCAACGAGCGCGTACGCAAGCTACCCATCATCGCGCTCACCGCCAAAGCTATGAAGGAAGATCATGAGCGTTGCATTGAGGCTGGAGCCAACGACTACTTGCCCAAGCCTGTGAACCTCAACAATTTGAACACGGTGCTACGCGTTTGGCTCGCTAGTGGAGACCTGGCGTGAAGATCATTGACCCTCTCGAGCGCCACCTCTTCCTCGAAGCCGTCTATGGGCGGTACGGCTACGATTTTCGTCAATATTCGGAGGCCTCGCTCAATCGGCGCCTAGGAAGTGTTTTGCAGCTCCTGAACGCGGAAAATTTGGTGGATGTGCTGAAGGAAATTCTGGCGTCGCCGGCGGTTTTCCAAAAAATCCTGCCCTCGCTCACCATCTCCACCACAGAATTTTTTCGTGACCCCAAATTTTTTCGCGCCCTGAGGGAACAGGTATTCCCCGTGCTGAAAACCTACCCCACCATCAAGATCTGGGCTGCGGGCTGCAGCACCGGCGAAGAAATCTATAGTCTGGCCGTGGCCCTACGCGAAGAGGGGCTCGCGGCGCGGTCCATGATCTACGCCACAGACATCAATCCCAAATCCCTAAAGATCGCTAAGGATGGGATCTACAATGTCTCGGTGGTGGAAAAACTCACGCGCAACTATGTGCTAGCCGGCGGAAACCATAGCCCTTCGGATTATTACACCTCGGAATACGGCCTCGTGCGCCTGGATCCCACCCTCAAGGAAAATGTGGTTTTCATGGAACACAATCTCGCCACCGACGCAGTTTTTGGGGAATTCCATCTTGTTCTTTGCCGAAATGTTCTGATTTATTTCCGCTCCGAGCTGCAAGACCGGGCCATCCGCCTTTTTGAAGAATCCCTCGTCTACCGCGGCTTCCTCGGCCTTGGCAGCAAGGAATCCCTGCGTTTTAGCGCCGTGGCCCCAGCCTTCGAGGACTCCGACGCCTCTCAAAAGATCTTTCGCCTCAAAGCCAAAAAGTCCTTAGAAAAAGTGGGGAAACACGCATGAAGTGCGCGGCGATTCTGATCGGGACTTCGGCCGGAGGCGTGGCGGCTCTACACGAAATTTTTTCGACTCTCTCGCCCAAGGCTCCGCCCCTCCTCGTCGTGCAACATATGCCGGCCGACGCCACGCTCGACATGAATTTGGTCTTTGGTCGCTCTTTTTCAGGGCCGCTCTTGGAAGGCGCCGACAAAACCAAGGTCCAAAATGGCCATGCCTATTTTGCCCCTCCGGGATACCACCTCCTGCTCGAGCGCGACCTAACACTCTCCCTTAGCCAAGATGATCTGGTGAATTTTGCGCGTCCCTCGATCGACCTGCTTTTCCAGTCAGGTGCAGCCGCTTTAGGCGCGGCCGCCTGTGGAGTTCTGCTCACGGGCGCTAACAATGACGGGGCCGAGGGTTTGCAGTGCATCCAAGAAGCCGGCGGGATCACCATCGTGCAAGATCCCAAAAGCGCCGACGCGCCCTATATGCCCAATGCCGCTCTCGCGATCATGAAGCCAAGCTTCGTCTTGCCGCTCAAGCAAATCGCCGGCAAGTTGAATGAAATCGTGGAGGGGAGAGCATGAGCAAAATTCATATTCTCGTCGTGGATGATTACCCCGAAAACATCCAAGCCTTGAGCGCCCTCATTGATGCCAAGGACGTGGAGGTGCACTCGGCCCTCAATGCCGAAGCTGCCCTGCACTTGCTCACCCAACACGATTTTGGCTTAGCGCTGATTGATGTGCAAATGCCAGGCATGAATGGTTTCGAACTTGCGCGTTTGATCCGCGGTTTAAAAAGATTTCGCCACCTACCGATTTTTTTCGTCACCGCCCAAAAGGAAGACCAAGCCACGCTATTCGAAGGATATGAAACCGGAGCCGTGGACCTGCTCTTTAAACCCTTAGACCCTCATATCGTGCGCACAAAAGTGCGGGTGTTCGTGGAACTGAGCCAGCAACGGCAGCTGCTCAAAGAGCAAATGGAAGAAATGGAAAGGCTGCGCATTGATGCGGAAGCGGCCAATATTGCCAAAAGCCAATTCCTGGCTAATATGTCTCACGAAATCCGCACCCCCCTCGGGGCCGTGATGGGATTTGCGGAAATCCTTTCTAAATCGGAACTCACTGAAAAAGAACGCACTGAATTTTCGCAATCTATCCGCAAAAATGGCAACCATCTCCTCCGCTTGATTGACGACATCCTTGATATTTCCCGCATCGAAGCCAATCGCCTAGAGCTAGAGATGGTGGAATTTGATTTGCAAGAGATGCTCGACGACCTGGCGTCTACCTTTTCGCTCAAAGCCGAAGAAAAACGCATTGGACTGCAATTCCTGAAGGCCAAAATGAGCGTGCGTCGGTTTGTGTCTGATCCCGTGCGCATCCGCCAGGCACTGCTCAATGTGATCGGCAATGCCTTGAAATTCACCAAAAAAGGCAAAATCACGGTGGATGCCAACGTAACCGAAGAAGAGGGGCATTGGTTGAAAGTGGTGATCACCGACGAAGGCATCGGGCTTACCGAAGAGCAAGCAGGACGCCTCTTTCAACCCTTCGGCCAGGCCGATGCCTCCACCCGCCGTAAGTTTGGCGGCTCTGGCCTGGGACTAGTGATCTCGCGGGAAATCATCCGTGCCCTTGGGGGCGATCTTGTGCTCCTGCACTCCGCGCCCGGCAAGGGGTCGGCCTTTCAGATCACCGTTCCCCTCGTCGCAGCCACGGCCAAGGCCGAGCAGCGCCCGGAAAAAGCAGATAAGGGCGAGGGAGAAATCGACCTGCGGGACAAAAAAATCCTGGCCGTAGACGATTCCGCAGACAATCTGGCGATCCTGGATATGTTCCTGCGGCCGAACCACGCCACCCTCACTCTAGCCGAGAGCGGCCTGGCCGCCCTAGAGGCTGTTCGCGCCCATGATTTTGACCTTGTGCTCATGGACATCCAGATGCCGGGCATGGATGGGCACGAGGCCACCGAAAAACTGCGAGCGTCTGGGTTTTCTGCCCCCATTTTGGCGATCACTGCGCACGCCGTTAAATCGGAGCATGAGCGTTGCCTGGCCTCCGGATGCAACGATGTGTTAACGAAGCCGATCGACCGCGACAAGCTCCTGCAAAAGATTTCTCACTTTCTCCCCTAAGCGGCTAGTATGGCCCGATGCAGTTTTCTCCCGACCAAGCCACCGCCTTGCGCGAGCTTTCCGCACCACATAACATTTTTCTAACCGGACGCGCCGGCACCGGAAAAAGCACGGTGCTAAAAGAATTCCTCCGGCAAACCGATCCAAGCAGCACCGCCGTGCTCGCTAGCACTGGAGCCGCAGCTGTGCTTGTGGGCGGACGCACCTTCCATTCTTTTTTTGGCCTCGGCATTCTCGAGGGTGGGCGGGCCCGCACGGTGGAGCGCGCGCTGAAAAACCCGCACCTACGCCGCCGCCTCAAAGCCACCGACACCGTGATCATCGACGAGGTCTCGATGCTTTCGGGAGAAACCCTTGCCACCGCCGAAGAAATCGCCCGCTCCGCCAGACGCAACGACGAGCCCTGGGGCAATATCCGAATCATCGCCGTGGGAGATTTCGCCCAGCTCCCGCCCGTCACGCGCAATGGCGCGCCCACCGATTGGGCCTTCACCCATGAGGTTTGGCAGTCCTCCCGCTTTCACGCCTTCGGCCTCGAGACCATGCACCGCACCTCTTCCCTGCCCTGGAACGATGTGCTCAACCGCATCCGCGATGGCCACTGCGATGAGGTTGTCCGTCAGGCCTTGCGGGCGCGCACGCTTCCGGCCAAGCCAGACGAAGACGTGACCCGCCTCTTTGGCCTGCGAAGGGACGCCGAGGAATACAACAGCCGCCGCCTCGATGCCCTACCCGCCACGGTGGTGGCCTATCCCACCAAATTCCTCGGCACTCCCGCCGCCATCGAGCAGCTCAAACGCAACGCCCCGGTCCCCGAGCTCCTGCTTTTAAAAACCGATGCCCTCGTGATGATTCGCAAAAATGAAACCAATGGCCTCTACGTGAACGGCTCGATTGGCCATGTGCGCTCCTGCCGTGAGGATGCCGTATGCGTGGAACTTTTGGAAAGCGGGCTCACCGTGGAGCTCGAGCCCATGAAGTTCGAGATGCTCGATGCCGAGGGCGAGGTGGTGGCCACGGCCAAAAATTTCCCGTTAAACTTAGCCTACGGATCGACCATCCATAAATCTCAGGGCGCCACCCTGGATGGCCTGCGCTTGCGCCTGGCCAACCTCTGGGAATCGGGCCAAGCCTATGTGGCCCTTTCCCGAGTGCGGGATCCCGAGCGCCTCTACCTCGATGGCTGGGACGAAAAATCCATCCGCTGCGATGCCCTTGTGCGCCAATTCCATGCGAACCTGCACTCCCAGCCCCCGCCGGCATCAGACACGCTTTTTCCCTTCCACCCAAGCCCGTGAGGGAATGCCTCCGGTCACCTCGGAGGCGCTAAGCTTGCCGCGCGTCCAGAGCACGCGATCGGTCATGATGCGGAAAATCTTTTCCATGCTGGCCTGGATGCGCTCGTTCTCCAGAAAACCCAAAGCCCGAGCAATGGCTTCGAAAGTGGCCATGCCGTTGGGATCGTGCTCGGAGCGCAAACGATATTCGGAGGGTTTGGTGGCCCGGAGTTTCACATGCCGCACGCCGGGCAGGTCGCGCGCCAGCTGCGAGCCGGAGCGGCTCGCTTGCGACCAAGTGCCGTCCGGCACAATCAATCGCACCGGCCGGCGCAAGGAATGCACCAGTTCTTCGGTCAATTCTTCGCTCTCATGGCTAAGGTGCAAGAGCCAGGTGTCGTAGGTATCGTCGACTAATCCTGTGAGGTCCAAAGGGGGTCCCTTGTACAAACCACGATAGCGTACCTCGCTATTGGGTAGGCAGAGATGGGCCAAACGCCCCGTATTCGTGGGCTTCTCTTTTTCTTGGGCGTGCATGATGAGCACCACGCGTGTCACCGTCTCAAGAAATGGGGCCTCCGCGCAGAGGCAAAGCTCGAGGTGCAGCAGGCATTCGGGGCAGCGGGCTTTCATTCCTCTTCGTCTAGATCCTTAGGCGTGGAAATGCAATCGCCTCTTTGCTAAACCCTCTCTATGTCGGCACCCGAGTCCCACCAACCCGCCAAATCCTTACGCGAGGAAACCTTCCTTCGTACCAAATCCTCCCGGCTCCTGGAGTTTTTGCGCGTGGTTCGCATTGCCTTTGAGTTCATCCGAGGCTTTCGGGCTCTGCATTTTTTAGGGCCCACGGTGACGGTCTTTGGGTCTGCGCGCATTCCCGAGAGCCATGCCTTCTACCAGGATGCGCGCCGGCTAGGGCAGTTGCTGGCCGCGGAGGGCTTTGTGGTGATGACGGGCGGAGGCCCCGGGATCATGGAGGCGGCCAATCGCGGTGCTTTTGAAAAGGGCGGCACGAGCGTGGGTTGCAATATTCACCTGCCGCGCGAGCAAGTGCCCAACCCCTATCTCACGCATGCGATCACTTTTTATTACTTCTTCGTGCGCAAGGTGATGCTGGTGAAATATTCCTCGGCCTTCGTGATTTTTCCCGGGGGCTTTGGCACCCTCGATGAGCTCACCGAGGCGCTCACCCTCATGCAAACGGGGAAACACCCGCCTTTTCCGCTGGTCCTAGTGGGCCGGGAATATTGGACAGGTTTCCTCGTGTGGATGCGGGAGACGTTCATCGCCTCGCGCACCCTGGACATCCAAGACCTAGACAAAATCACTCTGGTGGATAGCGCCGAGGAAGTGCTGCCTATTTTGTGCGCAACTGTGCGTAAGAAATAGATAGGGCCGTCGGTCGCGCGCAGGCATGCGCTTCCCGCCAAGGGCCGCGAATCCGCTTTCCAGAGAAAAATCCAAAAACGAACACTCTATGGTATCTTTCCAGCTATGAATCCACTTCTACGCAAACCCTTGATGAACGACCAAATCACCCTGCCTTTTCACGAGATCCGTGATGAGCATTTCGCGCCCGCTTTTGCCGAAGGCATCCAACGCGCCAAAACAAATCTCACGTGGATCGCGCAGGATGTGTCTCCGGCCACTTTCGCCAATACAGTCGAGGCGATTGAGTTCTTGAAGGAAGACCTCGAAAGGGTGTCGGGGATTTTCTTCAATCTAGTGAGCGCCCACACCAACGATACCTTGCAAGCCCTGGCTAAGGACATTTCGCCAAAGATGGCCGAGCTAGCTAATGATCTATTGCTCAACAGCAGTGTTTTCGCCCGCGTGAAAGCAGTGCACGAAAATCCGGGGAAGCTTGGGCCTGAACAGCAAAGGCTCCTGGAAAAAACCTATAAAGCCTTTCGCCGCAATGGCGCACTCTTGAGCGATGCCGACAAGGAAAAACTGCGGGAAATCGATCGCAAACTCGCGCGCCTCGGCCACGAATTTTCCGATCATGTGCTCAAAGCGACCAACGACTATATCCTTTTTGTCGACGACGAAAGCTGCCTGAAAGAAATCCCAGCGAGCTGCCTGGAAGACGCCAAAAGCACCGCCACCGCGAAGGGCCGCCCAGAAGCCTGGGCCTTCACCCTCCAGTACCCAAGCCTTGGCCCCTTCCTCCAATTCTGCACCCGAGAAGATCTCCGCAAGGAAATCTCCATCGCTTCCGCCAGCCGAGGAATGAAGCCCCCGAGCGACAATCGCGAGATCCTCAAAGAGATTGCCCGCCTTCGCTACGAGCGCGCGCGTCTCCTGGGCTACGAAACCCACGCGCATTTTGTGCTCGAAGAGCGTATGGCCGATTCTCCGGCGCGCGTGACAAGCTTCCTCGAGGAGCTGCTCCAGCATTCCCGTCCGGCGGCCGAAAATGACCTAGCCGAGCTAAAACAAATCAAGAAAGAGCAAACGGGCTCAGAAGAGCTGCACGCCTGGGATGTGGCTTTTTATTCCGAACGGCTGCGCCTGCAGAAATATGATTTGCGGGATGACGAGCTCCGCCCCTACTTCCAGCTCGAAAATGTGATCGCCGGGGTATTCGAGCATGCACGCCGGCTCTATGGTCTCGTGCTGAAGGAGCGCAAAGACATTGCCGTTTACCATCCCGATGTGAAAGCCTACGAAGTGCGCAATGAATCGGATGATGCGTTCATGGGGTATTTTTACGCCGATTTTTTCCCCCGCGCCTCCAAACGCGGTGGCGCCTGGATGACGAACTTCCTCGAACAAGGCACTTGGGATGGAGTGGAGTGTCGTCCCCATGTGAGCATTGTCTGCAATTTCACCAAGCCCACAGCCACGCAGCCTTCGCTCCTCACCTTGGATGAGGTAAAAACCCTCTTCCACGAATTCGGCCATGCCCTACACTCCATGCTCACCCACTGCCACTATGCTTCGCTCTCGGGCACAAATGTCTACTGGGACTTTGTGGAGTTGCCCTCGCAGATCATGGAAAATTGGGTGACGGAAGAAGAAGGCCTCGCGCTCTTTGCGAAACACTACGAGACGGGCGCCCCCATGCCCAAGGCGCTTTTGGAAAAGATCAAGAAGAGCCAGAATTTCCAGGCGGGCTGGATGTCGATGCGGCAGATCTCTTTTTGTTTCCTCGATTTCGCCTGGCATGCCCGCGATCCGGGCGACCCAACCCATATCGAAGACTTCGAGCTCACGCACCTAGCGCGCACTCGCTTCTTTCCCACCGTGCCGGGCACCTCCTCTTCGGCGGCCTTTTCGCATATTTTCGCGGGCGGTTATTCGGCAGGTTATTACAGCTATAAGTGGGCGGAGGTGCTCGACGCCGATGCTTTCGAACTTTTCAAGGAAAAGGGCGTGTTCAATCGCGAAGTGGCCGAACGATTTAAACAAAATATATTGTCCAGAGGTGGCACAGAGCATCCAATGGAGCTCTATAAGCGTTTTCGGGGGCGGGAGCCCGATCCCAAGGCCCTGCTAAAAAGAGAAGGCTTGCTCAAGCGCTAACAGGCTCCGGCGAGAGTGGTTTGCCCTTTGCAAGAAAACGCCCTTTGCGATACGAAAAGACATGCCTGAATTCGATCCCAATGCCGCAGCCCTCAGTGACTCTGGAATCTTTGGCCTTCCTCATAGCTTTGAAGAAGCCCGCCTGATTTATTTGCCGGTGCCTTGGGAGGCCACCACGTCCTATGGCGGAGGCACATCCGATGGCCCGGCGGCCATACTCGAAGCCTCCTACCAAGTGGATCTCTTCGACCTCGAAGTGAAAAATCCCTATGAGGCCGGCCTCCATATTCTCCCGGAGAGCGCAAAAGTTCGCGCCTGGAACAAAACAGCCAAGGCCGCAGCCGCACATGTGATCGAGGCTGCCGGACGCGTGGGCAAAAACCAAAAGCTGCAAAAAGCCTTGGACACGGTGAACCGCCTGAGTGCCGACCTGAATGATTTCGTCTACCGCGAGTCCCAAAAAATCCTCGAGGCAAAAAAAATCTTGGCCGTGGTGGGCGGAGATCACTCCGTTCCCTATGGCGCCATCCAGGCTCTGGCGGAAAAAGAAAAAAACTTTGGCATCCTGCACGTGGACGCGCACTCCGACACCCGTGATGCCTATGAAGGCTTTGCATGGTCGCATGCCTCGATCATGCGCAATGTGCTCGACCGCATTCCCCAGGTGAAAAAACTGGTCCAGGTGGGCATTCGCGACTTTTGTGAAGAAGAATGGGACTATATCCACGCCTCCAAGGGCCGGATCGAAACCTATTTTGACCTCGACTGCGCCCGGCAACTGGCCGGTGGCAAATCCTGGCTGCAGCTGAGCAAAGAAATCGTTGGGCACCTGCCGCAGAAAGTTTGGATCTCCTTCGACATCGATGGCCTCGACCCCCGCTTCTGCCCCAACACAGGCACCCCCGTGCCGGGTGGGCTCGACTTTGCGCAAGCCGTGCTCTTGGTGGGCGAGGTGGTGCGATCGGGCCGCACCCTACTCGGCTTCGATCTCAATGAAGTGGCCCCCGGCAAATCTGAATGGGATGCCAATGTGGGCGCGCGTCTGCTGTATAAGCTCACCGCCTGGACTCTCGCGAGCCAGAAAGCACGCCCGCTCCTTAAGCGCTAACATCCTTCCGTGTGCGAATTTCCATGCATGGGCCCAGAAGACAGAGCCCCAGCGCCATGATAAACTTTTCCCACACGCAAAGGATGCGCTATGAAATTTCTTCTAATTTTTTTCTACTCTGTCTCCGCCCTCGCTGGAGGCAGCCATTTCACCACCGTTTTCTACGACGATGAGGGTGTAGTCTACGTGGGACTAAAACACGGGGATGGTCGAGGCGAAGCCCAGATCGTTTCGTTTCCTTTTCCGGGCGGCAGCCGTACCAAGATCCCTCTGCCCGAGGAAATTGCCCATCGCGATGTGATCGGCTTAGTCACTGAAAAACAAAAACTATTTGTAATATCGAGCAGCGCTGAGGCCACCAAAGGCCTGATGATGCATGTCTTCGATCGCCGCCGCAATGAGTGGCGCAAGGTGGGGCAACTCAATTGCAACACCTTCACCAAAGCAAAACTCAGCTCCACGCGCATCACTTTTTTCTGCGAAACGGTGGGGCATAAGGGGCGCACCACGGTCTCTGCCAA
>JAKFYM010000232.1 GCA_021730855.1 Bdellovibrionales bacterium | reverse complement strand
GGGCCTCGTGGGCTGGCTGAAGTCTCCCTTGCATTCCGTTTTTTTGGGCAGCACGGCCCTGCTCTTTTGGGGCTGGCAGGGCGAGCTCTTGCCGCGGGTGCGTAGCCCAAAGGCATGGGGCGCTGCCTTGGCTGGCGTGGCCTTGTGCGCGCTCGGCTATGCGCCGGCTTGGTTCCTGGACCAGAAAAATTTTTATGAAACCTATATCTTGCGCGAGACTCTCTGGAAGCCCTCGAACAATCGTGCCTGGCACTATGCCGTGATTCCTTTCTTTAGCTATTCCCTAATTCCCTGGATGTTGCCGGCCTTTGTGGCCTATGCCGATAGCCTCAGCCGTTTCTGGCGCAAGCAACGCATGATTCGCACCACGCCCGGAGCCAAACGCGTGATGGCGCTCGGGCTTTCGCTGGTGGTACCGAGCGTGCTCTTTTTTCTTTGGCATCCCTATCGCGGGCAGAACTACAATCTCCCGGTCATTGGTGGGCTTATTTTGTTTGTCGGCGCCACCTGGGCCACGAGAGCGGAGAATTGGACAAAAGCCTATTCCTTTAGTTTAGGTTTGACGTCGATCTTTTTTGTCTTGGTGCCTGCGGCGCTGACGTATTTTACCCGGCGCTTTGACCCCATGCCCTTCTGGTGGCCGAGCTGGCTCCTGCCCATTCTCTGGATCGGGGCCCTGCTTTCGGCCCGCGGATTTTGGCGTGAGGGCGTGACCTTTTCGATGATGCGTCCGGCCTCGCTCGCCCGCCGAACATTATGGTTCTTCCTCGCGCTTGGGGCCTTGCTCAGCACGATCGGAGAGCGGGAGCTCATTGATATCCGCGACCGTATCTATTTTGCGCAGAAAGACAAAGAACAGCTCACGATCGGTTACTACAATTTGCAAAAAAATATCTGGAGCGAGTGGGGCTACCTCAACTTCATGATTCCCTACCCGGTGCACGGAATTTTCACCAAGGAGCAGCTGGCCCGGGCCCTCGAGGCGGGAGAGTTGGTATTGGTGCCCGGAGAGGAATTTTTAGAGGAGCTCCAGGCGGAGATGGAAAAAATCTATCCCGGCGCGCGCTGGCGGGTGGAACCCTGGAAGCGCTGGAAGACCAAGGGCAAGAATGCCCAAGGCGTGCCGGCCTGGAAGCAGGCCTGGGATAGCCGCGATCTCTCCCGTTTAGAAAAAGATTTTTACATGGTGCGCATGGAGCGCTAGGTTTGAAGTTCGCTGGATTTTCTCGTATCGTATAGAAAAGGAAACAGCATGGAAAATAATACTGAACAAGGCCGCCCTTTTGGATTTTACTTTTTGATGGTCTTCCTCGCTGCGGGCACCACCTTTATTGGGTACAATTTCGGCGGCGTGATTGGAGCCATCATTGGCTTTCTGTTTAGCTGTCTAGTGAATGGCTATTCTCTCAGAATTAAGCTGGACTAAAAAAACGGTGGCCCCATGGGACCACCGTTCTTCGTTTCCTAGCTTCTTAACGGCTGCAACGGCGCCATTGCAAGTGGTACACAATGGCTGCATTGATGTCTTCCGAATCCACCGTGGCTAGAGCCTGGCGATTCGCGAAAGTGTTCACTCTCATGCTGGAGTTCGTGCGGAGAATGACGTCGTCACCGCAAGGAGACCAGACCAGAGCTTCCACGCCCAATGTGTTCCTGATTTGAAAGTCGTTGTCGAGAGGGCCACGGAAATCTCTGCGAAAAGACGGCCCACGGCTACCCGCGAAAAAATACTCCACATTGAACTGCGAAGCAGCTCCCGCAGGCAGGTAGTTGAAGCCGCGATAGTCCACTTTGAGGATCGAGATGCTGTAGCCTTGGGGCACATGCACCGGAATTGCCACGTTACAGCCTTTGCGGTCGAAGCTGCGTCCCGTGCTGCCCCCTGCTTCCACTTGGTACGAGTCAAACAGCAAGCTTAGGGATTTTGCGTCTGGGCTCAAAGTCACCCCCACGCTTCCCCCTGGGCAACCGCTGCCTCCATACCCTGGTATCCCTAAACGAATTTCATTATTGTCCGCCGCAGCTGCCATCGTGCCGCAGGCCAGTGTCATTATGCTCAGTAAAGAAAGAACTTTTTTCATATTGCCTCCATAGATTGTGGACCCTGCCTTCTCATCAGCGAGATTTATGCCAAGAGTTGGATTTGTGAGGGAATGTTATTTATACCGATAACGCTCTGGGATTGGCTTTGTCTTCTTGGCGATGCGAGTCGCGAAAATAACCATGAGGGAGGGTGCGAAACCAGCTCTTAAGGCTGTTTGGTCTTGGCCAAAATTTGCGACTGTGTCCTCTGGAGATCTTCCGGCTTGGCCGGCTTGGCTTTACGAAAGTCTAAATCATCGGCATTCCACATCGGCACGAGATGCAGGTGGAAGTGCGGCACCTCAAAGCCTTGGATGGTGGTGCCCACGCGAACGCAGCCCGTCACTTGCCGAAGGGCGGGCGCAAGGATTTTGCCAGTGCGAAAGACGGCGGAGTAAAAAGGTTCCGGCACGTCGGCAAAAAAATCAATTTCCACTTTCGGCACCACGAGAGTGTGGCCTATTTGGACGGGGCGGATATCGAGGAAGGCGAAGGTGTGCTCGTCTTCAAAGACTTTGTAAGAAGGAATTTCCCCGCGGATGATTTTGCTAAAGAGGGTCATCCCTAAGGAGATAGATCAAAGTCGCGCAACTTTCGAGCAGAATCCAAGAGCGCGCTGAGGTCTGCGCCATTTTCATCGCTAAGCACCTGCTCTTCCCAGAAAAATTCCTTAGGCAGGGGGTGTTCATTATAGAGCGTGGCCATGGAATAGCCATAGGCGCCGGCATCGGCAATGGCCAAGAATTCGCCCTGGAAGATTTCCTGCAGCTCGCGTTCCTTACCTAAGACATCGGAGGATTCACAAATCGGCCCCACCACGTCGTAGCGCTTGATCTGGCGGTCGGGGTGCAGCACCAAGGGGAGGATGCGATGGTGCGCCTGGTAGAGGGCGGGACGTAAGAGATGGTGCATGCCCGTATTGAGGATCACGAAATTACGATCGGGAGTTTCCTTCAGGTACTGCACCTCTCCCACGAGCGTGCCGCAGGATCCTACCAAAATGCGTCCGGGCTCGCAGAGCACCTGGCCCGCGAAGCCCTTTAGCGCGCGGCGCAGAAGGGCACCATATTCCTCGATCAACGCAAGGTCACGAGGGGGAAGGGTGTGTTCTTCCTGGTAACGAATCCCCAAGCCGCCGCCCACGTCGAAGGTGCGCATGGGGTGGCCTTCCTCTTGGAGCGAGTAGAAAATAGGCAGGGTCTTGCGGATGGCATCCTCTAGGGGGGCGAGGTCTTGGAGCTGGGAGCCGATATGTAGGGTGAGCCCCACGAGCTCCACAGCGTCGCCCGCGGAAGCGAGGATCAAGCGCAGCTCAGGGAGAAAATGATCCCCCATGCCAAATTTATTCTCGCGGAAACCGGTGGTGATATAAGGATGGGTTTTTGCGTCCACATCGGGATTGACTCGAAAGGCGCAGCGCGGCTTTTTCCCTAGAGCGCGTGCCAGGGCGATGATGCGCTGCAATTCTTGTGGGCTTTCTACATTGATTTGTTTGATGCCCAGGCCAATGGCGAGCTCGAGTTCGGTGCGGGTCTTGCCCACGCCCGAGAAAATAATCTCGCCTGGGGGAAAACCCACGGCCAGGGCGTGGCGGATTTCGCCCCCGCTCACGGTGTCTATCCCCGTGCCTTCGGAGCGGAAAGTACGCAGGATGCGGTTGGCCCCATTGGCTTTCATGGCGTAGTGGATTTCTAGGCCGGGAAGCGTGGCCTTTAAGGCCCGCGCGCGCTGGCGCATTCCACTTAGGTCATAAATGTAAAAAGGATCACTCTTTTGCGCCGCCAGAGCCTGGAGCGGAAAAAGGTGATCCTCGCCGAAAGATAGGAGTCCGTTCCTATAAATCAAATCTATTCTTCCTGCGGCTTCTCCTTGTCTTTCAAGAGATCCGCCAAGTTGGCAAACGGGTTAAACGTATGAGGTTTGGCTCGAGTGGGAAGCTTCATGCCGCCGCGGTCGGAGCGTCCTCGTTCCTCGTCTAGAGTAACGATAGCACCAGTTTTGGGGTCCCGCGTTGGTTTTTTCGGCTTGCGATCTTTTTCTTCGCGCTTCGGCCGATCTTGGCGCTCTTTGTCGCGGAACCGTGGACGCCTTTCCTGATCGGGGCGTTGGCCTTGTGGGCCTTCTTGGTGGGTCGCTCCCGAAGGGGCGCCCTGTTGCGCTGGTGGTGGGCCGCGATCCCGCTCACGCTGCCGTGGGGGTCTTGGCCGTCTTGGAGCCCGTTCGCCCTCGGCTCCTTCGGCTGTAGGTTGTCCACCGCGGGCCGCCGCTCCTTCGCGATGCTCTCTGCGGGGGCGGCGTTCGCCCCGCGGGGCTTGGCGTTCACTCGGATGTTTCATGGTGAGTGAGATTTGTTTTTTCTCTTCGTTCACGCCCGAAACCCAAACGGTCACCGAGTCTCCCGGAAAGAGCGAATCAAAAGGATTTTTTGCCGAAACATCCGAGAGTTCGGAAATATGCACGAGCCCGTCTTGTTCGATGCCCACGTCCACGAAGGCGCCAAAACTAGTCACATTGGTCACCACGCCAGGGTAGGCAGTGTCTTTTTTCAGGTCGGCTAGAGACTTCAGGCTAGGATCATACTCAAAGGCCTGGAATGTGCCGCGTGGGTCCTCGGGATGGGTCAGTTCGAAAACAATATTTTTTAGGTTCGTGGCCCCAAGTGCCTGGGCAAGTTCGGCATTGGTGGCGAGTTTTTGCTGCTGCTCTTCAGAGAGTGCAAATAGGTCTGCACTCTCTGCGGCCGCCCAATTTTTGAGTGGGCCGTAGAAATTGGGGTGCACAAAGGTGTGGTCTAGTTTCTCGGCACTATCTAAGATGCGCAGGAAGCCCGAGGCAAATTCAAAAGCCGCGCCCATGCCGGGCACCTTGCGCAGGTCTTCGCGGCTCTGGAACCGCCCATGCTCACTGCGGTATTGCACGATATTGCGCGCGAGCTCCTGATTCAGGCCGGCCACGTTCACGAGCACATGCGCGGGGGCATAGTTGGGGTCCACGCCCGCAAAGTTCACGGCCGATTCAATGGCCCGGTGGAGGGTGGCACGCAGGCGGCCCTGGCTCACCTCATGTTGGAATTCTCCGAGGCTCAGAAATTTTGGGTCGAGCTTGAGGATGGTGGAGAGGGGATCTTGAAGATAGCGCGCCACAAAGATCGCGCGGCGGGTGTTCATGTCGAGGGCGGGAAATTCCTCTTTTCCAGCCGGGCTCGAGGCGTAGATGCTCGCCGTGTGTTCATGCACGGAAAGAATGGGCAGGGCCTTGCCTGATTCTTCCAAGATCTTGCGAAAAGCTTCACGGACTTCTTTGGAGCGCGGCCCGTGGGCCACCGCAATGGCCTCGATTTTTAAGTTTTCCAGCGATTGCAGGAATTCTTGTTTCATCGAATCGGTCACTTCTTCGATGCGGAAATTCAAATTAAGCAGCAGTTTGCCCTCTTGGTCGAGCAGGGCGAGCGAACAGGGATGGTTCGCAGATCCAGGATCAATGCCCATCACGGCCTTGCGGCCCATACCCGGGCGAAGCACCTTTTTGCGCAGATTTTCCGCGAGGGTCTCGGCCACGTGCTTTTCTGCTTCTTCTTTTAGGTGACGATGGGCTTCGTTCTCCATCACCGTATAGACATTGCCCTTGAGGGCAAGGCGGGCAGCTTCGGCCAATAGCTCCGTGCCTAGGCTCTCTTTATTAGGGCTAGCGAATTCCTCGAATTTTTCCAAGAGAATGCCTTCATCGGGGCGCTCAAAGGAGAGGGCCAGCTCGTCTTCCATCCAACCGCGCCGGATAGTGAGATAGCGGTGGCTGGCATTGAGTTTTTTTAAGGAACCAATGGGTTCTTGGTAGTCAAAAAACTTAGAATACTTAGAGTTTGCTTTGGCTTTAGCGCCCTTAGTGGCGCGGATCTTGGAGCGACGGAAAACGGTAGAGCGCACCAGGGAGCGCAATTCAAAACTCTCGGCGATGCGCTCAATCAAGATGTCTTTGACTCCTTTGAGCACGGCCGCAGCGTCGGCGTATTTCGAGTCGGCTTTGGCAAAGGGGGCGGCTTTTTCTTCCAGGGTGGTGCCGGGCAATTCGTCCACTTCTTCGTTATGGGCTTTTTTCCAAAGGTAGTCGGCCAAAACGCCAAGTCCAGCGTCGCGCGCCTGCACGCCTAAGGTTTGGCGCTTGAGCTTAAAGGGCGCATAAATATCTTCAATACGGTCAAGGTCACTCGAGCGCTCGATTTGGGTCTTGAGCTCGTCGGTGAGTTTTCCCTGAGACTGAATTTCCTGCAGCATATGCCGCTGGCGCTTATTGATCTCGTTCCAGTCGGAGCCGCTCTCTTCGAGCTGGTAGAGGTCGGTGCTTTTGAGGCCGCCCGTTTCGTGCGTGAGAAAGAAGGCCAAATAAGGCACCGGCACCTGCGCCTGGAGGCGCGCTAGAGCGCTGGTCATCCCTTGGAGGGAGTGGCCAGGGAACTGGCGCTTTAGCCAATGCTCCAGGGGAGTCTTTGCTTTGGTGTCTTCCACGGGTGGAGATACATCAGTATTTTCTGAAGTTTCCATTTAGGTCCTTCTCTTTAGGCTCTTAGGGCTTCTCTTTTGTGTCGTTTTTCTAAGCTTTTTCTACTACAGCGGCCGTGCCAAAGGCAACCAAACGCATTTCTTCTAGAGAAGGATCTAGATTGGAGGTCTCGGGAAAGGCTTCGATCCGCAAGCCAATCACGGCATTTCCCCCGAGGGCGAGGGCATTTTTCTGTAAACTTAGGAAAAGCTCATGAAAGAGCGCACTCAAGCGGCTGCCCGGAAGGGTGGCCGTGCGCGTGAGAAGTTGCAGCTCCCGGCGGCTGTGCTCTTCGAGTTCTTCTTGGCGAAAAAAGTGCCGGGCAATCGACCTATGCGCCGTGGCAATCCCAAAAGTTTGGCGCACATAGTACCCAGCGGCCTCTTCCACCGTGAGCAGCAAGACGTCTTTTTCCGCCAAGGCCACGCTGGGAGCGCCTTCGGCTTGGAGGGTGGAAGGGTCGGCGGTGTTCGCTAGGGAGCCCAGGGCGAGATCCTCTTCCGTGGGGCTTGGCTGAAAGGGCCAGATAACCTCGGCTTTCAGCTCGAACCCTTGGGAGCGAGCCGCGCGTAAAAAAGAGATCGCTTGGAATTCGGTGAGCTGGGTGAGGATGGGGGTGGCGGCAGACCAGGTGGAATCGGAGAGCTCTAGGCCATGCGCAGAAGCTAGAGCCTGGAGCTTGTCTTTGGCTTCTTTCACAAGGGCGGGGAGCCGGAGCTGGAAGCTCGGGCGCGCTTCCGCATTGTCGGTGGAAGGCGTGAGGGCCTCGAGGGACTCAGGCATTAGCGCAGCCCCCAGGAGTTCATCCACCGACACATCAGGGTAGAGCGCCTCTGCAGGAGCGGTAGCCGTATCGGAGGAAGTGTCCAGCAGCGAAAGATCGAGGGGCTCCCCCGTAGCGGGAGCTTCGAGGTCCTTCACCTCCAAGATTTCGTCTTCTTCCCCTTCTCGCATCTGCATCGTTCCTTATCGCCCATGGCAGTTTTTGTATTTTTTTCCGCTGCCGCAGAAACATGGATCATTGCGTCCGAGTTTGTCCTTGTTACGGACAGGTTCGGCGGGCGCAGCTTCTTCTGCGCCATGGTGCATTTTCATCGGAATATTTTTCTGCTGCTTCTCTTCAAAACGCTCAATCTCGCGCTCCTCCTGCTGAGGGGCTAGATGAACGTTAAAGATCTTCGCAATCACGTCTTGCTTGATCTGCGCGTCCATCATCTTGAACATCGTGAAGCTCTCTTTTTTGTACTCGAGCAGTGGATCTTTTTGCGCATAGCCACGCAGGCCGATTCCCTCGCGCAAATGGTCCATGGCCTTGAGATGGTCTTTCCACTGTTGGTCGATGGTGGAGAGCGAGAACATTTTTTCCACCTCGGGCATGAAATTGCCAAGCTCTTTGCCCTTTTCCTCATAGCGAGTCAGGAGTTTGGTCATGATGGCCGAACGCAGGCCATCGATGCCCGGTTTGGCGAGGTCCTTTTCGGTGAGCTCAAGGGAGGGGTGAAAAACCGACTGCAGGGCGCGATTGAGCTCGGCCCAGTTCCAGTCTGCAGACGATTGTTTGTCGTGCCCGTAGTCGATGGCTAGGCCTTCGGCAATAAAATACATAAAATCCTTCAAGAGCTCCGACTGGCTTTCGTTGCTGAGGATTTCTTTGCGCATGCCATAGATGATTTTACGCTGCTGGTTCATCACATCATCGTATTGCAGGAGGTGTTTCCGAATGTCGAAGTTATGCCCCTCTACTTTTTTCTGGGCATTTTCAATCGCGCGCGAGAGCCAGGGGTGCTCGATGGGCTCGTCCTCTTCGAGGCTGCCGCCCATAAGGCTCTTGATGCGGTCTCCGCCAAAGATGCGGAAAAGATCGTCTTCCAGCGAGAGGAAAAAGCGCGAAGCTCCGGGATCGCCCTGACGGCCGGCACGACCCCGCAATTGGTTGTCGATGCGGCGGCTCTCATGCCGTTCGGTGCCCATGATGTAGAGGCCACCGGCTTCGACCACCGTGGCTTTTTCTTTTTCACACTGGGCTTTAAATTTTTTCAAGACTTCCGGATAGGTTGGGTCTTCTTCCGGCACTTCGTTTTTGGCCAAAAATTCCGGATTGCCGCCGAGAAGGATGTCGGTTCCTCGGCCCGCCATATTGGTGGCGATGGTCACGGTCTTGGGGCGTCCGGCCTGGGCGATGATCTCGGCCTCCCGCTCGTGGTGCTTGGCATTGAGCACATTGTGAGGGACTTTCAGGCGCTTTAAGAGCTGCGAGAGGCGTTCGCTCTTTTCGATCGAGACTGTTCCCACCAGCACGGGCTGGTTTTTTTGGTAGGATTTTTCAATCTCTTTGACGATGGCCATGAACTTACAGGCCTCGTCTTTATAGATCATATCGTCGTAGTCGGTGCGGCTGATTTGTTTGTTGGTGGGGATGACCATCACGTCGAGCTTGTAGATGTTCTTGAATTCTACGGCCTCGGTGTCGGCGGTGCCCGTCATGCCGGCGAGCTTTTTGTACATACGGAAATAATTCTGGAAGGTGACGCTCGCCAGGGTCTGGTTTTCATTCTCGATGTTCACGCCTTCTTTGGCTTCCACGGCTTGGTGCAAACCATCCGACCAGCGGCGGCCTGGCATGATGCGGCCCGTGAACTCATCCACGATCACCACTTTTCCCTCGCGCACCACATAGTCTACATCGACCTTGAAGATCGCATGCGCCTTGAGGCCCTGTTGCACGTGGTGGAGGGTCTCGATGTTCACGGGGTCGTATAAATTTACAATATTTAGAAGCTCTTCCACCTTGGCGATTCCAGTTTCATTCAAGGAAGCTGAACGGGATTTTTCATCAATCGTATAGTGCTCTTCCTTGCGCAGGTAGGGAATGATCTTATTGATGATGCCGTATTTCTCGGAGCTTTCATCGGTGGGGCCGGAGATGATAAGGGGCGTGCGTGCCTCGTCGATCAAAATCGAATCCACTTCGTCGACGATCGCATAGTTTAGTTCACGCTGGACATAGTCTTCCAGGCGGAACTTCATATTGTCTCTTAGGTAATCAAAACCAAATTCATTATTGGTGCCGTAGGTGATATCCCGCGCGTAATTATCCTGGCGTTCTTGGTCGTTCAAGCCATGCACGATCACGCCCACGGAGAGGCCCAGGAAGGTGTAGAGCTTGCCCATCCACTCGGCATCGCGCTTGGCGAGGTAGTCGTTCACCGTGATCACGTGCACGCCTTGCCCGGGCAGAGCGTTTAAGTAGCAGGGTAGGGTGGCCACGAGGGTTTTTCCTTCCCCCGTGCGCATCTCGGAGATGCGTCCGCGGTGGAGGGCCACGCCCCCGATGAGCTGCACATCATAGTGGCGCATGCCCAAGGCCCGTTTTGCGCCCTCGCGGCAGACGGCGAAGGCTTCGGGAAGAAGGCTGTCGAGATGTTCCCCCTTGGCAAGCCGCGCGCGGAATTCCGTGGTTTTGCCCCGCAACTGCTCATCACTCAGCGATTGGAAGCTCGCCTCTAGGCTATTGATCTGTTCCACAAGGGGCTGGATGCTCTTTAGCTCTCGCTCGTTTTGGGTTCCAAATAATTTTTTGGCGAGGGTGGCGATCAAGGTCTAATCCTCCAAAATAAAATAGTACGGGTCCACTGGGATCCCGTTCACGCGCACTTCATAGTGCACATGGGGTCCGGTGGAGCGTCCCGTATTTCCCACGGCGGCGATCTTGTGGCCACGCTTCACTTTGTCTCCCACTTTCACGTAGAGCTTGGCGATGTGGCCATACTGCGTTTGGATACCATGGCCGTGGTCGATAGTGACAAGGTTTCCGTAGCCGGGGCGTTGTCCCGCATAGGTCACCACTCCGGTGGCGGGCACCACAATTGGGCTGCCCACATGGTTCGCCATATCCAGTCCTTCGTGCATCGAAGGCTTTCCCGTGAAAGGGGAATTTCTTATCCCAAATCCCGAAGTATACCAACCATTCGTTGGCCGTAGAGTGGGGAGGCTGTTTAAGAAGTCGCGCTGGTCATAAAGCGCCGTGATCAGCGACTGCACGTCTAACTCCACCATGGTGGTTCTTTGCTGCATTGTATCAAAGGCGAGGTGCAGCTTAGCAAAATCTTCCCTTAGCTCTGCGGATTCTCTTTCCTCATCCTCGCGGATCAGATCGGAGAGTCTTTTTTTTGGGCGAGGTGTGTCGGCAATCGCGGGACTGGCCACCACCAGCGGAGTTTCGTCGGCCGCGGCCACGGCATCTTTGGGGTCGTTGGAAGCCAAGAGAGGAAGGTTCTTAAAAATCAACTTTCCTTCCCGGCCAGAGGGAATGCTATTGGCAGGAGGCAGATCTGAATGGTCATCCATTGGCGTGCCCTGGATGTCGGGGGCCACGCGTTTCTTGAGGGTTTCGGTATTTTCCCCCGCTTGGTTGGTGATGAGGCGCAACTTAGACACATAGGTTTGGATGCGATCTAGAGCATCCTGCACTCCCTGAAGCTTGGTGGTGAAGGCCTGCATTTGCTGCTTCAGTTGCCGGTTCTCGGTTTGTAGGCGCTTGCTCTCCGATAGCTGCCGCATCACATTCACGTAGTCATAGACCATGAAGGCAATAAAGAAGATGCCCACCGCACTGAGCAGGATGCCCACCCGCGCGTAAATGGCCGGCACGACCACTTTTTTCACCTGTTTGGTTTTTTCGGGGATCACGAGAATTGTATAAAAATTATTCAATGCAGACCTCACGGAAGATTGCCACTGCCGGAAATTTACCAAGAAATACCCCCATCGGGAAGGAGAAAGGCCCCAATTGTCCTGAGCTTGCAAACGAAACCCATCTTTCATGCTAGGCTTAAAGCATGAGACATCCCGTGCGTGAGGCGCTCGAAGCGGCCGGACAAAATCCCCTCTATGTGGATCTCACCTCCTTGCCCAATGTGCGCGTGGATCTTCGCTACGGAACAAGCAATAACGTGCTCGGGCGCGATGTGTACGGGGGATTTCAGCGCGTGCTTTTGCATACGCTAGCGGCAGAAAAATTTCGAGCCGCCGCGAGCTTGCTGGCCGCGCGCGCACCGGAACTTGCGTTTGTGGTTTTCGACGCTCTTCGCCCGCAGGCGGCGCAGCTGGAGTTCTGGAACCTGGTGAAGGGCACCTCTCAGCAATCTTATTTTGCGGACCCGCAGAAAGGCTCACTGCATAGTTATGGCTTTGCCATCGACCTTAGCTTGCTAAAACAAGGGCGGGAGCTAGACATGGGCACTCCCTTCGACGACCTCAGCGATCTAGCACAGCCCAAAAAAGAGGGCGAATTTCTTGCAAGCGGAGCTCTGAAAGCGGAGCAAGTGGCCAATCGAAAAATTTTACGCACGATCATGGAGGAGGCAGGTTTCCTGCAGCTGCCGCACGAATGGTGGCATTACGACGCCCTTCCTGGAGCCGAAGTGCGGGCGAAATATGCGAGGGTGGAGTGAGGAACGTTTTGGTCCTAGGCTCCACGAGCCGCAACTTCCCAATCTCCTTCACCGAGGCCTTACTAAAGGAGGGCTACGACGCTGAGCATGCCTCGAGCCTGGCGGAATTTATTGCCAGCCCCAAACGAACCGCGCCCTTTCTTGGAATTTTGGAAATTGGTTGCGTGGAGGACATTGACCGCGCCCTGATTGCCTACGAATGGTCCGAATCCGTGCAGCCGACCGTGGCGGTTCGCTACCTGCTCTTGATCGCCAATAAAAATATTTCTTTGGGTGACCGAGTGCATCGTTTTGGCAATGCCGAGTTAGCGCAGCTGCCACTGCCTTTGCGCAATCTTTTTTTTAAAGTGGACCTGCAGCTAAGGGTGCTGAGCTCGGGGCGGGCTGCCGTTTCCAGTACCGAACCTACCGGTTTTAGCGTGCAATACGAGCTTCAGCCAAGGCGTAAACAAAGAGTGTTGGTGATGCGTGGGCCCTCCCCCCGTAAAGGTGGATGGCAGTCGGCAGGCGAGGGGCCTCAGGGTAAGATCCGCTGGCGCTGGGTGACGGCAGAAGCCGAGCGCAAGGCAGAAGAAAACACGAAAGTGAATCTTTCCTGGATCGCGGAAACCAAAAGCCAGCCAAAGTTTGATGAAGACCAAAAAATTTGGACAATGGATGAGCCCGCGGACGTGGTTTGTTACCAGGGCGAAGAGGAAGTCTTTCGCGCTACCAAGAGCCAGCCCTTCGCGAAAGACGGGCCCGAGTCCGTGAGTTTTGGGCAAGAAAAGAGCGAGGCGCCGAAAGAGAGGCAAGCCCTAGCCGCAAATACTCCCGAGGGACCGAAGGCCTCGGGAGGGGGATCCCGGGAGCCTCCCAAGCCTGCATCGGAAAATAGAGAATTTGCGCCAAAAAAGGCAGCAGAGCCCGTGGCCTCAAGCAGCCAGCAAAAGCCCGAGGCGGGAAAATCCCCAAATTGGAGCTTTAAGCAACGGGAAGAAAAGACCAGATCCATTTCTGAAAAAGATTCGGCACCGGAGGAGGCCCGCTCTTCGCAAAAAGCTCGGATGAATGCCGAGGAACCCGAGAGCCGGAAAAAAGTCGCAGAAGCGCATACAACTCCCGAAAGCACGGAGCCTTCAGAGCGAAGCTTCAAGGATAAGAAAAAACCAGCCGGAGACCGGCCGAAAAAAGAAGTTTCCGTAGCGGAAACGCAAAAGCCGGAGACCGAGCCCACCGAAGGGCGCTCGGTCGGGGTTTCGTCCTTTTCGGAAAAGGATATACATGCGGGAACGCAGGCGGCCCCCACCGTGCATTCTTCTCGGCTTGAAAAAGAAATTCACGACACACCGGCCACGCCGCCACTGGCGACAAAAGCGGAGCAGGCCAAGGGCCGAACAAACCTATCCTCGGGGGAGGAGGCGGCGGCGAAAGAGCGCGAACGGAAGGCGCTACGAGAAGAGAAAAAAAGCGCAGGAAAAATTGAGCGAGATCGGCCGGAGGATGTGGCAGAGGCTCAGGAGAAGAGCCAGCAAGCGCTAGAGCGGGAAGATCGGGCGGAGGCAGCGTTCCCCAAAGAGAAATCCGGCAAACCAGGAGGGCCTGGAGATTTTTGGGGAGAGGCGAGTCCCGCATCCGCTGGCTCCGCTGCTGAAAAGAGCCAAACGGTGGAGGAGGCGACAGCCAGCTCGCAGGGGGCGGCAGGGATCATTGTTCCGAGTGGCGAGAAAGAAGGACGCATTGTTTTGCCCAGCTCCAACCAAGGGCAGGACCAAAGGCCAGAGAGCCAACGGGTGGCCGGCCAGCTCGAGCGGGCCGAAGTGCAGGTGCTCTCCGCGGGCGGCCGCGAGACGGATTCCGAAGGGAATCGCTACTTAAGCACTAGATTTTTTGTCACCCTGACGTTGGTGGAGCTGAACGATCGCAATTCCTCCTGGCAGCCCGTGGATCGCTATCGTCTTTATTTGGCGGCTGACCATCGGTATTTTGGCGTGAAAACGTCTGATTCTATTTTTCCGCTCTGGGTGTATGAGGGCGAGCTGGCTCCGGAATTCTTGGACGTGCAAAAGGCTTGGAAATTTTACGATCGTCCGCCGGAAGCGCACCACACTTTTGCCACCTTGCCGGGTGTCACTCGGGCCTATGCGGAACAACTCTGCGGGATTCTGCCCGAGGCTAATGCCGAAAAAACGGTGGATGAGAAAACCAAAGCCCAAAGCAAAGAGGGGCGCAAACCGGTCGTTGTGTCCGTGGCCTCTCCTGAGCAGATGAATTACGGGCTCTGGCAGAATTTTCTCTCGTTTCTTTCGCGAATCTTTGGTCGCTAAGAAGGCAGGCTCTGTGGAGCACTTTTCTTACTGCAGGCGGCGGCTGAGTTCGGTGTTCAAGGCCTCCAGGAAGGGCTCCGTATTGAGGTAGTCTTTTTCCCAAAGCTTGTTGCCATGGATGCATACGGC